>JBGQIR010000072.1:0-8246 GCA_041498535.1 Methylomirabilis sp. (SeqCode) | reverse complement strand
TCCCGACACTCTGTCACATCCCCCTGCTGCCAGCCCGGCCGGTCTGCCGGGTTTGCTTGGTCCACGTGGAACATGATGGAGCGGTTGGCCTGAGGACCGCCTGCTCCACCGCCGCCGAAGAAGGGATGGAGGTGAGAACCGAGGCCGAAGAGGCGGTCAAAGCCCGCCTATTCGTCCTCGAACTGTTACTGGCTGACCATCCTGCCGATTGCGTCCCCAATGAGAGGGGCAGTCGCTGTGAGCTGCACCTCCTGGCCCGTCGTTACAACCTCTCTGGCGGTCGCTTTGACCGACACAGGGCTCCTTTTCCCATCGACGATTCGCATCCCTTCATCAGGCTTGATCTGAATCGATGCATCCTCTGCAGGCGGTGCGTGCGGGCGTGCGGCGAGATCCAGGGCCATCATGTCCTGGGGATCGCGGAGCGTGGGGACCGAAGCCTCGTCATCGCCGACGACGGCAGGCCGCTTGGCCGATCGACCTGCGTCTCCTGCGGCGAATGCGTTGCCTACTGCCCGACGGGCGCGCTTGTCGAAAGGCTTCCGGCCTGGCCGGAGGGTGCAGGCGCACTGGAGGCGGTCACAACCATTTGCCCGTATTGCGGTTGTGGCTGCCAGCTCGACCTGCAGGTCCAGGCGGGACGGGTGATCAAGGTGGGCTCGAACTTCGACGGCCCCGCCAACAAGGGAAGCCTGTGCGCGAAGGGGCGGTTCGGATACCAGTTCATTCATAGCCCCGATCGGCTCAAGGCGCCGCTCATCCGGGAGGGGCACGGCTTCCGGGAGGCCACGTGGGAGGAAGCCCTCGACTTGGTGGCCCGACGTCTGCTCGAGATCAGAGCATGCCACGGGCCCGACGCCGTCGGCGTCGTGTCATCCGCCAAGGCGACCAACGAGGAGAACTACCTGCTTCAAAAGCTCGCAAGGGCGGTTCTAGGCACCAACAATGTTGACAACTGCGCCCGTCTCTGTCACGCGCCAACCGGCACCGCACTTCTGGCGGCGTTCGGAGGCCCGGCCGCAACCAACTCCTTCGAGGATCTGGAGCAGGCGCAAGCGCTGCTGGTCGTCGGATCGAATACCACGGAGCAGCACCCGATCGCCGCGCTGCCGATGAAGCGCCTTGTGGAGCGGGGAATACCCCTGATCGTTGTCGATCCGCGACAGATCGAGTTGGCGCGCCTCGCCACGGTCCACCTGGCGATCCGGCCCGGGACCGACCTCGCGGTTTTGAATGGGATGGCCCACGTTATCTTGGGAGAAGGACTCTGGGATCAGGGATTCGTGCATGAGCGGACCGAGGGGTTCGAAGAGATGCGGGCGGCGGTCCGGCGCTATCCGCCCGAAGTCGCTGCCCCAATCGCAGGGGTTGATGGGGATCTCCTGTGCCGGGCCGCGCGCCTGTACGCAAGCAGGCGTCCCTCCTCCATTTACTACACCATGGGGGTTACCCAGCATACGAGCGGGCACCAGACTGTCCTGGCCCTTGCCAACCTGGCGTTACTCACCGGCAATCTGGGCAAGCCGGGCGCCGGCCTCAACCCGCTCCGCGGCCAGAACAATGTGCAGGGAGCCTGCGATATGGGCGCCCTCCCAAATGCCCTTCCGGGGTATCAGTCGCTGGAGGATGCGGAGGTGCGGGCGAAGTTCGAAGCGGCATGGGGGCGTGAGATCCCGCAGCGGCCAGGCCTCGCGCTGACGCAGATCTTCGGGGGCGAGCCACGGCAGCCCATTCGAGGCCTTTATCTCGTGGGGGAGAATGCTCTCCTGACCGAGCCGGACATGACAACCACCGAGGCCGTGTTGCGCGGCCTTGACTTCCTGGTGGTCCAGGATCTCTTCTTGACCGAGACGGCAAAGCTCGCGCATGTCGTCCTGCCGGCCGCAAGCTTCGCAAAAAAAAACAGGACCTTCACGAACACCGAGCGCCGGGTCCAGCGGGTGAGAAGGGCGGTTGAGCCTCCTGGGCAGGCGATGGCCGACTGGCAGATCGTCTGTGCCTTGAGCCGACGGCTCGGCTACCCGATGGCGTACGCTCACCCTCGCGAGATCATGGCCGAAATCGCCCGCCTGGTCCCGATCTACGGCGGGATCTCGTATGAGCGGCTTGAGGCTGCAGGCCTGCAGTGGCCGTGTCCACGCCCCGATCATCCGGGCACGCCGATTCTCTACACCCGCCGGTTTCCCCGAGGTCGGGCCCGTTTCCATCCTGTCGATTGGCTTCCCCCTGCCGAGGTCCCCGATGCCGACTTCCCACTGGTGCTGACCAGCGGCCGGACCCTCTTCCAGTATCACACCGGGACGATGTCTCGCCGCTCGGAGGGGCTGAACCTCCTCGAGCCTGAACCCTTTGTCGAGGTGAGTCGCGTCGATGCCCAGCGGGTCGGCGTGTCGGAGGGACAGGTGGCGGCAGTCGTGACGCGCCGTGGCCGGATCCTCGCAAGGGTCCGGGTGGAAGAGGGGGTTCCGCCTGGGGTGATCTTCACGACGTTCCACTTCGCCGAGGCGCCAGCCAATCGCTTGACCAACCCCGCGCTCGACCCGATAGCCCTCATTCCCGAGTTCAAGGTCTGTGCGGCCCGCCTTGAGCGAGTCGCCGGGGGGACTGGTGCCGTTCCAACTTGTTGTGGCTGATCGCCGACAGGAGTCCTGCTAAGAATTTTCGCTTTTCCTAGGCCCACCATTTTGGTGTAATTAAGTTGGAATGGCACTGGTTGAGGAGGAGGTGAATAGAGTAAAATGAAGAAGCGACACGTCGGGATTGCGTGTCTTGTGATGAGTGGGGCGCTCCTCTCGTGGGCCACTGCGGCCGAGCTTCCGGGCCTTCGGGCTGCCCAGCAGTTGGCGTTGAGGGTGATCGAGGAAACGCGCGAACTAATGCAAGTCGAGGTGAGGGCGCGGGGGCCGGCTGGAGCGCTCCAGCAGTGCTCCAAGATCGCCCTCGGCCTCGCCAAGCAGCACGAAGAGGAGGGGTGGCGTGTTCGTCGCGTCAGCGTCAAGTATCGAAATCCCGCCGACGCGCCCGACGAGTACGAGGCCAGGGTGCTGGATGAATTCGCGGCGTTGAAGGCGAAGGGGGAGCTTCAGGTGGACACCGAACATGCGGAGGTCGTCACGGAGGAGGGGCGAAGGTACCTCCGCTACATGAAGCCGATCGTGCTGGGAAGTCCGGTCTGCTTGAGCTGCCACGGTGGGCCTGACGACATCTCGCCGGAGGTCAAAGCCGAGTTGCAGCGTCTGTACCCCCAAGATAAGTCGTTCGGGTATCGCATCGCTGACCTCCGCGGCGCGGTCAGCGTGAAGATACCGCTTGGAGCCGAACAGTGAGCGGACAGATGAGGTGTCAAGAAAATGGGTTGAAATGGAGGGTCTAGGGGTGTGCCACAAGAGCCCCTTACCGGCCCCGGCCCGTTAACCCCAGACGGTCGTAACACGTTCGATCAAGGTACCACAGAGCCCGAACGCGGAGATGCGGAGAGGCAGGGCTGTTCACACCCACACTCTTTTGCAGCAGGCCGTTAGCGGCCTGGGAAGAGAAAGGACCACGAGCATGAGCAAAGACACCTTGAACATCACCGACAACAGGACCGGGAAGAGCTACGAGATTCCGATCCAGAGCGGGAACATCCGGGCCATGGATCTACGGCAGATCAAGGTCACGGACGACGAGTTCGGGATGATGAGCTACGACCCGGCCTTCATGAACACCGCCTCGTGCAAGAGCAAGATCACCTTCATCGACGGGGATAAGGGGATCCTGCGCTACCGGGGATATCCGATCGAGCAGCTCGCCGAGAAATGTACCTACCTCGAGGTCGCCTACCTGATCCTGTATGGGGAGCTGCCGACCAGAGCGCAGCTCGATGACTGGGTATGGAACATCACCCACCATACGATGATCCACGAGAGCATCAAGACGTTCATGGATGGCTTTCGGTACGATGCCCACCCGATGGGGATCCTCGTCGGGACCGTCGGTGCCCTGTCCACGTTCTATCCCGATGCCAAGCGAGTGTTGGACCCGGAGTCCCGCAAGAAGCAGATCCAGCGACTGGTGGCCAAGATGCCGACGCTCGCTGCGTTCGCCTACCGGCACAGCCTGGGATTGCCGTACGTCTACCCGGACAACGACTTGAGCTACACCGGAAACTTCCTCAGCATGCTCTTCAAGATGGCCGAGACCAAGTATCGGCCTAACCCGGTCTTGGAGAGCGCGCTCGATGTCCTGTTCATCCTGCACGTGGATCACGAGCAGAACTGCAGCGCCAATGCCATGAGGAGCGTCGGGAGTTCCCAGGTCGATCCCTACTCGGCTGTAGCGGCAGCGACGGCGGCCCTCTACGGCCCGCTGCACGGCGGCGCCAACGAGGCGGTCCTGGTCATGCTCAAGGAGATTGGCTCCAAGGATCGCATCCCCGAGTTCATCAAGAAGGTGAAGGCTGGAGAGGGACGGCTCATGGGGTTTGGCCACCGCGTCTACAAGAACTACGATCCGCGGGCCAGGATCATCAAGCGGCTGGCGGAGCAGGTATTCGAGGTGACGGGGATGAACCCGATGCTGGACATGGCCGTTGAACTGGAGCGGATCGCGCTGCAGGATGACTATTTCGTGAAGCGGAAGCTCTACCCGAACGTCGATTTCTATTCGGGGATCATCTACCAGGCTATGGGCTTCCCGGTGGATATCTTCCCTGTGCTGTTCGCTATCCCTCGGACATCGGGCTGGATGGCGCAATGGGAGGAGATGCTGCTCGATTCGGAGCAGAAAATCGCCAGACCCAGGCAGGTCTACATCGGCCACGGTTTGCGCGACGTGGCGCCTATCGAAAAGCGTGGGTAGCTGACTGCTCGAGGACGGGATCGCCTTCCTTGTGGGTGATGGCCCCCGTGGGCGCGGGGGAGCTGATACGGGAAGGAGGGTCCTCCGCCTACCGAGGCCTCGCCTTCCGATACCTCGGGGCGGACTGATACATGGAAGGGGTCCGAGGGCGGCTCGAAGGCCAAGGGATAGAGGCCCCGGCCATCGTGCGCCCAGGCGATCCGGCGGAGGAGATTCTCAAATGCGCCGGAGTGGCCAGCCAATTCCGCTCCGTCATAAGGGGGAAGGTCATGAACATGAGCCGGGTTGCTCGCACCGCCGCCCTAGTCCTGGCCCACGGTGACTCCGCCATGCCGGTCTGGGGGGTGGTGTTCGAGCGCGAGATGGAGGAGCTGAAGGCCTGGTGGCCCCGGCAGACCCCGCCTCTTTGGGTGCGCCCGATCGCCGACTATGTCCTGAGTCTACAGGAGTAGGCCGCCAATGGGTTGGCACCAGATGTCGGGTGAGATGGTGATGGAGGCCCTGCAAACGTCGAGGCAGGGCCTCGGCCGGGAAGCGGTTCGGGGTCGCCTTTCGGAGTACGGTCCCAACGTGCTGGCCGAAGGGAAGCGGCGGAGCCCCCTCGGGATGTTCTTCGACCAGTTCACAGACTTCATGATCCTCGTCCTGCTGGCCGCCGCTGTTGTCTCGGGTGTGATCGGTGAGGCGAAGGACGCGGTCGCGATTGTGGCGATCGTCGTTCTGAACGCGGTGATCGGCTTTGTTCAGGAGTATCGGGCCGAACGGGCCATGGAGGCCCTCAAGGCGATGGCAGCCCCTACGGCATTAGTTCTCCGGGAAGGAGAGACTATCGTCGTCCCGGCCGAGGAGGTTGTCTCGGGCGACATCGTGCTCCTCGAAGTTGGCGCGATTGTGCTCGCGGACCTCAGGCTCCTCGAGGTGGTCCAGCTCAGAGTGGAGGAGGCCGCTCTCACCGGGGAGTCCGTTCCCGCCGAGAAGACGACGGAGGCCCTTCGCGATGAGACACTTCCCATTGGGGACCGAAAGAACATGGCCTACAAGGGGACCGTCGTAACCTACGGCCGCGGCAGCGGGGTGGTGGTGGCCACCGGGATGGAGACCGAGTTCGGGAAGATCGCGGCCCTGCTCCAGGAGGCGGGTGAAGTCAAGACCCCCCTGCAGAAGCGTCTCGCGAGCTTCGGGCAGCGCCTGGCCGTCGCCGCCCTGGCCATCTGCGCCATCGTCTTTGTGGCGGGGATCGCGCGCGGCGAGGCTCCGCTTCTCATGTTCCTGACCGCGGTGAGCCTCGCCGTAGCGGCCATCCCGGAGGCCCTGCCCGCCGTCGTCACCATCTCTTTAGCCCTCGGCGCGAGGAAGATGGTCCAGAAGAATGCCCTGGTGCGCAAGCTCCCCGCAGTAGAGACCCTGGGATCTGTGACCTACATCTGCTCCGACAAGACCGGCACGCTCACCATGAATCGGATGAGGGTCGAGGAGTTTTTCTGCGACGGCGTCATCGAGCGGGCTCCTAAATCCGAAGGCCCCTGGGACGAGCTGCTCCGGGCGATGGCGCTCAGTAACGATGCCGGTGCGGACGGCACGGGTTCGGTTCGAGGTGACCCGACGGAGGTGGCGATCTTCGTCGCCGCGGCGGACGCGGGATTCGAGAGGCTGGAGGTGGAAAAAGACTATCCGAGGGTGGCGGAGATCCCCTTCGATTCGGATCGAAAGTGCATGACGACCCTGCATCGGGACCCGGCGGGCGGCTTCGTCTCTTTCACAAAGGGAGCGATCGAAGTCATCGTGAAGGAATCCCGGCAGATGTTGACGTCGTTGGGTTCGCGTGAGATCCAACCGGACGAGCTCGCGAAGGTCAGCGAGCGGATGGCCGCCGATGGCCTGAGGGTGCTGGCCCTCGGCATGCGGCGATGGGAAGATATGCCCGCGGTGATGACGGCTGAGACGGTGGAGCGCGAGCTGACGCTGCTCGGCTTCGTTGGGATCGTGGATCCTCCCCGGGAGGAAGCCCGAGAGGCGGTCGAGACCTGCCAGACTGCTGGCATCGTGCCCGTCATGATCACGGGGGACCACCCCGCGACCGCCAGGGCAATCGCCAGGCGACTGGGGATACTCGAGGACGGCGACGCCGTCATGACGGGGCAAGAGCTGGCCACCCTCTCGCAGCAGGAACTTCAGACACGGGTGGGACACATCCGGGTCTATGCGAGGGTTGCGCCCGAGCAGAAACTCAAGATCGTCATGGCGCTTCAATCCAGCGGGGAGTACGTGGCTATGACCGGGGACGGCGTCAATGACGCGCCGGCGCTGAAGCAGGCTGACATCGGCGTGGCCATGGGGGTGACGGGCACCGATGTGGCAAAAGAGGCCAGCGCGATGATCCTCTTGGACGATAACTTTGCCACGATCGTCCGGGCCGTCCGGGAGGGGCGCAAGATCTATGACAACCTGCGGAGGTTCATCAGGTATGCCGTGACCACCAACTCCGGAGAGATCTGGACCATCTTCCTCGCGCCCTTCTTCGGGTTACCCGTTCCACTTCTCCCGATCCAAATCCTCTGGATCAATCTGGTTACGGACGGGCTGCCAGGCTTGGCCTTGGCGGCAGAGCCTGAGGAGAAAGACGTCATGCAGCGCCCCCCTCGGCCCCCCCAGGAAGGAGTATTCGCGCACGGATTGGGCATCCATGTCATCTGGGTTGGCCTGTTCATGGGGGCCCTGACCATCGGCACCCAGGCATGGGCCCTCTTTTCCGGCTCCGCCCGCTGGCAAACCATGGTCTTTACCGTCCTCTGTCTATCCCAGTTGGCCAATGTGCTCGCCATCCGGTCGGATCGGGAGTCGCTATTCGCCCAAGGGCTGCTGTCCAACAAACCGCTGCTTGGCTCGGTCGCGCTGACCTTCCTTCTCCAAATGGCTACCGTCTACGTTCCGATCTTTAACAGGGTCTTCAGGACCGAACCCATGACCCCTATGGAGCTGGGCGTGAGCCTCGTGGCATCTTCTGCTGTCTTTTTCGCAGTGGAGGCGGAAAAATGGTTGAAGCGGATGCGCGGGAGGCCGAGGCTCTGACGTTGGCGCGCTGGAGAATTCCATGGGAGTCGCGGAAGGCAACTTTTCGAAAGGGGTGAATGCATTGTGACATCAAGGTACCGGAAGCTGCTCGTGACCACTGATTTCTCACCCCTCGGAAACGACGCCATCGCGCACGCCTACGCTGTGCTGGCGGAACGCGGCGGCACCGTGATCTTTTGTCATGTCCTGGAGCGGCCTGAGCTGCCGAATCCGATGTACGCTCACTATTCGCCAAAGAGGATGCTTTCGCCAGAAGAGCGAGAGGCGCTCAGGCAGAGCGTGAGCACCGCATTAGAATCGCTTGTCCCGGCGGAGATGCGTGGAACGCAAGGAAT
>JBGQIR010000071.1:0-8257 GCA_041498535.1 Methylomirabilis sp. (SeqCode) | reverse complement strand
TCGGGCGGGTGGCCGAGGCGGGGCGCCCCATCCGCCCGCAACGGAAGGGCCCCACTGGGGGATGGGTGGAGTGAGGACGGATGGGGCTGCCGAAGGACCGGACCCGCGCCTTTGCAACAAGATTACAGACGTGTGTATTAGGTACGCCAGAATGATGAGGCGAGGGGGCAGCGATAGTTCCTGGCAGGAGATCTGCTGGTGATCAGCCGCGACAAGTTGGAGCGGCACTAGTTATCCCGTGCGTGAAACGAACATTGTGCAGCAGCCACGATTCGAGTCATTCGAGACCACTGCGGATGTGGGAATCATGGCTTGGGGCGACAGTCTGGAGGAGTTATTCGCCAATGCCGCCCGGGGCATGTTTGCTCTCATGATCGAGCCTGGCACAGCACGCCCTGCCGATGTCCTTCCTGTTGAAGCCGATGGGACAGATCTTCCTTCTCTCCTGGTGGCTTGGTTAAACGAGCTCTTGTACAGGTGCGAGGTGGAAGAGTGGGCGCCGGCCGATGCCCGGGTCCTGGCGGTTGGGAGTGGCCGTGTGCGGGGGGAATTGGCAGGAGAGCCGGTAGATCGGGGCCGTCATCGATTCAAGGGTCTCGTGAAGGCGGCCACGTATCACCTCCTTGAGTGTCGGAAAGAGGGGAATCGATGGCACGCGAGAGTAGTGTTTGATGTCTGAGCGCAATGGTGTCGCACGATATTGGCCGATCATTTCAAAATTGACAAGCCGTACTGCCTCCCCTACAATCGCCTCGATCTATCGAGGGATTACTGTGCGGAGCATGAATGGGGCGACACTTGAGCCCGGGCCGCACAGTCCGGGGGAGAGTCCGATGAGGGGCGGGCGGATGTGCCATCTATTTCCCGCTTCGCTTAGTAAGTGGCAGGGAGAGGAGCCATGCGCCAAGAAAAGTGCCTCCGCGAAGAGACCACCTCAAACCTAGTTGGGGAACTGGAACAGTTGAGGGGTCTGGACCTCGATCCTGAAGAAATAGCACAGCATCTTCGGCCCTTTCTTCATCGTCGGAAGGAGGCGATCCCCTTACTGCTCCAGCAGTTCGAGAGCGAGGACGAAGAAGGACTTGCCTTCGCGGCCTCGACCCTAAGGGCGATGGATGATCCGCCCCTCGTTCCGCACCTACTGAAGCTGCTCCGGAGCCCACACGTAAGTGACCTCGCCAAGGGATTGCTCTTGAATCTTCTTGAGCAGTATGGTTTCGACATCCATGACCCGTCACTGATCGCTGCCTCGATCGACCTTCGAGAGTTGCTGAGAGGACCGGGCGTGATGCAGGGCACGGAATGAAGGCACTGATCTTGAGCGGAGGCAAGGGGACGCGTCTGCGTCCGATCACCCATACGAGCGCCAAGCAACTGGTCCCCATCGCAAATAAGCCGATTCTGTTCTATGCCCTGGAGGCAATGGCGGAGGCGAAGATCCAGGAGATCGGGGTCGTGGTGGGTGACACGAAGCGCGAGATCCAAGAAGCAGTGGGTGACGGCGCACGATGGGGCCTTCAGGTATCGTACATCGAACAGGAGGCACCCCTCGGCCTGGCGCACGCGGTCAAGATCTCCGAGCCGTTCCTCGGAAACCAACCCTTCGTCATGTACCTGGGGGATAACCTGGTAAAGGACGGGATTCGATCGCTGGTAGAAGAATTCATGCGGCTCCGGCCCAACTCGCAGATCCTGCTGGCCAGTGTCCGAGACCCGCAACGGTTCGGCGTGGCGGAACTCCGTGAGGGGCGGGTGGTTTCCCTGGAGGAGAAGCCGGCCCACCCGAAGAGCGACCTCGCGCTCGTAGGTGTTTACATGTTCGACAAGACGATCTTCGAAGCGGTCAACGCCATCAGGCCATCGGAGCGAGGCGAGTTGGAGATCACTGATGCCATCCAATACCTGATCGACAAAGGATACAAGGTGCATCCCCATATCATCAGCGGATGGTGGAAGGATACCGGGAAGCTCGAAGACATGCTTGAAGCCAACAGGATCATGTTAGAGGCGATCACCTCTAGTAGGGTGGAGGGCGATGTGGACGAGGCCTCACACCTTATCGGCAAGGTGATAGTGGAGCAGGGGGCGAAAATCGTGGCCAGCACCGTTCGGGGGCCGGTGATCATCGGCAAGTGCTCCCGCATTATCAACTCCTACATCGGACCCTTCACCTCTATTTACCATGACACACTGGTGCAGAATAGCGAGATCGAGCATAGCATCATCCTCGAACAATGCCGGATCACTGACATCGGGGGCAGGTTGGAGGATAGCCTGATCGGGAAGAATGTCGAGGTGTTCCGTTCTGACGGGAAACCGAAGGCCTACCGTCTGATGCTGGGGGACGGCAGCCAGGTCGGGTTAGTATGAGAAGGTGCGAAGTGCCAGGTGTGAGGTTCGAAGTGCGAGGTACTATGGCAGAAGCAAGAACACCCTGCACTCCGCACATCGCATTTCGTGCCTCCGACAACGGAGCATGATGAAACTGATTGAGGGGGTCAGGACGAAGGTGTTACGCCGGATTCCGGACGAGCGCGGGTTCCTCACGGAACTGATGCGAAGCGATTGGGAGGAGTTCGAGCGGTTCGGCCAGGCCTACATGACGGCTGCCTATCCGGGGGTGGTGAAAGGGTGGCATTATCACAAGAAGCAGACCGATCACTTTGTAGGGATCATCGGCATGTCCAAGGTCGTCCTGTACGACTCGCGCGAGGATTCGCCTACGAAGGGATTGATCAATGAGTTCTTCATCGGTGAGCAGAATCCGGTGCTGGTCAAGATCCCGCTCCTGGTGGTTCACGGTTACAAAGCTGTGGGCGACCGGATGTCGGCAATTGTCAATTTCCCGACCGAGCTTTACAATTATCAAGACCCAGATGAGTTCCGCATTCCCTACAATAGTCCCGATATTCCCTATGACTGGGACTTGAGGATGGGATGAACCCAGTTTCGAGTTTCGAGTTGCGAGTTTCGAGTCCAGGCCTGGGTTCCACGGCGGAAGACGCTTGTCCGTCTTGGAACCCGAAACCCGAAACCCGAAACGTGTTTGAACAATGCGCATCCTTGTGACCGGCGGAGCCGGATTTATCGGCTCCAACTTCATCCGCCATCTCCTGGCCAGCGAGCCGGATTGCACCGTCGTCAATCTTGACAAATTGACCTACGCTGGCAACCTTGAGAATCTCGCCGATGTCGAGAGGGGCCCACGATACCATTTCGTGAAGGGAAGTATTTGCGACGCCGAATTGGTGGACGAGCTGCTTGCGACGACATTCGACGCTTTGGTGAACTTTGCCGCGGAGTCGCATGTGGATCGGAGTATCCAGGACGCGACGGCCTTCGTTGAGACCAATGTCCTCGGCACGCAGACCCTCTTAGAAGCGTGCCGTAGACAACGGGTTCCGAGGATGTTGCAGGTGTCTACCGATGAGGTCTATGGCTCCATTGGGCCGGTCGGGCGCTTTACGGAGGAAAGTCCCCTCGCCTCGAACAGCCCCTATGCGGCCAGCAAGGCGGCAGCAGACCTTCTGGCCGGGGCGTACTTTCGCACGTATGGCATGCCGGTTATCATCACCCGAAGCTCCAATAATTATGGCCCCTATCAGTTCCCGGAGAAGGTCATTCCACTTTTTATTACCAACGCGCTCGCCGATGAATCGCTTCCGCTCTATGGAGACGGCCTTCACGTCCGCGATTGGTTACACGTGCAGGACCACTGTCAGGCGCTGGCGGTGATTCTGAGGGAAGGGCGTCCTGGCGAAACCTACAATATCGGCGGGAACTGCGAGCGGGCCAATATCGACCTTGCCCGTCTCATCCTGAGGGCCCTCGGGAAGCCCGATTCTTTGATCGCGCACGTCACGGACCGGTTGGGGCACGATCGAAGGTACGCACTCGATACCGGCAAGTTGGAGCGGGAGCTAGGCTGGCGACCCCGGATTCTCTTTGAAGTCGGGTTACAAGAAACCGTCCGCTGGTATGAGAGTCACCAGGCGTGGTGGCGGCGCATCAAAGACGGCGAGTACCGCGAGTACTACCACAAAACTTACAAGGATCTTTCCTCCTTCTCTCCGCAATTCCATTGACTTCCAGCCCCTCGTTCTATAGATTTATCGGAATGCCGCCCCCGACACGGCGGATCGGCGCGTTTGGGCCTTACCTGTTTAGGGGGTTGAATTGGAACCGATGCATTTAGGACACGCTTTGGAGGCTATGCAGACAGCTCTGACGGAAATACGCCCTTGGGGGTGCTGGACCGTGCTCGGCAAGGGTGAAGGGTACAAGGTCAAGCGAATTGAGGTCAATCCCGGGCATCGACTGAGTCTTCAGCTACACCAGCGGCGAAGCGAGCATTGGATTGTCGTCTCCGGCACCGCGAAGGTGACCATTGGTGAACACATTGAGTACATCCATGCTCAAGAATCGACCTTCGTGCCGGCAGGCACGTCACACCGGGTCGAAAACCCCGGCCCTCATGCTCTGGTCATCATTGAGATTCAAAGCGGGGGCTACCTCGAGGAAGATGACATCGTGCGCCTCCATGATGACTACGGTCGAGGCGATGGGAAGTGAGGGGGAAGCTCGCCGGTCATGGGGATAGCCCACGTCTTCGCCGTCGTACTGGCCGGCGGGAGGGGAGAGCGATTCTGGCCGCTGAGTACAGAGGCATGCCCCAAGGCGTTTCTTCGGTTGGTCGGGAGACAGTCCCTTCTTCAGGCGACGGTTGATCGTGCGCGGCTTCTGCTGCCGTGGACGCGGATATTGGTGGCGGCCGGCCGGGCGCATGCCGGCCTCGTTCGGCAACAGCTCCCTGAGCTCCCGGATGCGAATCTCCTTCTTGAGCCGTTCGGAAGGGATACCGCCGCGGCCATAGGGTTTGCCTCTCTGCAGTTGGAGCGGCTGGACCCTGAAGCGGTCATGGCTGTCCTTCCCGCCGACCACCACGTCCCGGATGGAGATGCGTTCGCAGCAAGCCTGCGGCAGGCGTTTGCGGTTCTCGAGTCGGGACCTGCCTGGGTCGTGACGATCGGCATTCGCCCCACCCGGCCTGAGACCGGATACGGATATCTGGAATGCGGTGATCCGCTTCCCGATCTCCCCGGCGCTTCCCGCGTTCGTCGGTTTCTGGAGAAGCCAGACCTGAAAGCGGCCGAGCAACTTCTGCGGGACGGTCGGCACTATTGGAACAGCGGCATCTTCCTTTGGCGGCGTACGACGATTCAAGGGCTGCTCGCCAGGTTCCTGCCTGAGATCTGGGCTGGCCTCTGTCGAATCCGAGAGGCCTGGGGGATCGAGGATGTGCTGGTCCGGGAGTTCGCAGCGTTCCGGAAGCTTTCGGTGGACTATGGGGTGCTGGAGCGAATGGACGGGAGTGTGGCCATGGTGCGCGGCGATTTCGCCTGGGACGATCTGGGTTCATGGGACGCATTGGCCCGGGTGCTTCCGGCTCGCCAGGACGGCAACGTGATCATTGGCGAGGTCGAACCGGTGGACACCTCCGGTTCGGTCATCATCTCGACGGGTCAGCGGGTGGCCACTGTTGGGCTCTCGGATATGATTGTCGTGGCGTCACAGGACGGTGTCCTGGTCTGCCCCAAAGGCAGGTCGCAGGAGGTGAGGCAGTTCGCGGGGGAGGCGCGATGAGCAAGCGATGTGCGTTGATCACGGGCATCACAGGCCAAGATGGCTCCTACCTGGCTGAGTGCCTTCTGGGGAAGGGATACGAGGTTGTTGGGATGGCTCGCCGGGCCAGCACCGATCCATTTGAGCGGATCGAGCATATCCGCCATCTCCTCACCCTGCAGCAAGCAGATCTCCTGGACCAAGCGTCCTTGATCCATCTGATTCAGGACATCAGGCCTCACGAGATCTACAACCTGGCATCTCAATCGTTTGTCCCGACCTCGTGGGAGCAGGCGGTTCTCACGGCGGAGTTCACAGCCGTTGGCGTCACACGACTCCTGGAGGCGGTCCGCTTGGTGGATCCGGGGATCAGGTTTTATCAGGCCAGCACCAGCGAAATGTTCGGAAAGACATCTGAAGTGCCACAGCACGAGCGGACCTCGTTTTACCCGAGGAGCCCTTATGGGGTGGCAAAGCTCTACGGGCACTGGATTACGATCAATTACCGGGAGAGCTATGAGCTGTTCGCCTGCTCGGGTATCCTTTTCAACCACGAATCCCCGCGACGGGGCAAGGAGTTTGTGACCCGGAAGGTCACCGACGGCGTGGCGAGGATCAAACATGGCCTTGCCACCGAACTTCGCTTGGGCAACTTGGAAGCCCGGAGGGACTGGGGGTACGCCGGCGATTATGTTGAGGCAATGTGGCTGATGCTCCAACAGGAGAAGCCGGATGACTACGTGGTCGCCACGGGCGAGACGCACTCGGTCCTGGAGCTTGTGGAGACGGCGTTCGCCAGGGCTGGCCTCGATTGGCGGCGGCACGTGGTGGAAGATCCTGAGCTGAAGCGACCTGCAGAGGTCGATCGGCTTCAGGGCGACTATTCCAAGGCCAAACGCGTGTTGGGCTGGCAACCGAAGGTGGGATTCCGCGAGCTCATCGAGATGATGGTGGACGCTGACCTTCGGCGGTATGCCGAGGGCCTGTCAGGCGTAGGGCATACGAGGAGGGGGTAAGGCTCGATGCAGATCTGCGTGGTCGGGACGGGATATGTCGGCCTCGTGACCGGGACCTGCCTGGCCGAGATCGGCCATCACGTCGTCGGCGTAGACGATGACCGGCGTAAGATCGACACGCTGAAGGCTGGAGGCATCCCGATCTATGAACCGGGGCTTGACGAGCTGGTGGCGAGGAATCGGCGAAAGGGTCGCCTTGCCTTCACGGCGGAGCTGAAAGAAGGGATTGAGGCCGCCACAGTGGTCTTCATCTGCGTCGGGACGCCTCCACTGGAGGACGGCGACGCCGACCTGTCGGCGGTGGAGAAGGTGGCGCGACGGATCGGCGAACTGTCATCGTCCTACAAACTCGTCGTGGAAAAGAGCACGGTTCCCGTTCAGACTGGGATGTGGATCGAAAAGACCCTGATGGTCTACGGTCACCGCGAACAGATTGAGTTCGACGTTGCCTCCAATCCCGAGTTTCTCCGCGAAGGCACCGCTGTCTCGGATTTCCTCCACCCTGACCGGATCGTGGTCGGGGTGGAACATCCCCGAGCGGAGCGCTTGCTGCGGGAGCTGTATGAGCCCATCGTGAACCGCACCTTCACCTGTCCCATCCATACCAACTGTCGGGAAGATGGACCTGTCCCCTTCCTGGTCACCGATATCCGGAGCGCCGAGCTGATCAAGCATGCCTCGAACTCGTTTCTGGCCACGAAGATTTCCTTTATCAATAGTGTCGCGGATCTCTGTGAGCTTGTCGGCGCCGACGTTGAGTTGGTGGCGGAGGGCATGGGGCTCGATCGTCGGATCGGGCGCGCCTTCCTGAATGCGGGCCTCGGGTTCGGTGGCTTTTGTTTCCCGAAGGACCTTCAAGCGTTCGTGAAGATCGCGGAGAAATGCGGGCATGACTTTCGGCTGCTTCGCGAGGTTGATCGGATCAACCAGGCGAGAATCCCCCAGATGATTAGGAAGCTCAGGGATCAGCTCTGGATCCTCAAGGATAAGGTTATTGGGGTGTGGGGGCTGTCGTTCAAGCCGGATACGGACGACGTGCGGTATTCCCCTGCAATAGCCCTGATCAAGCAGCTCCTGACCGAGGGTGCGGTCGTCAGGGCTTACGACCCGAAAGCGATGGAGAAGGCGCGGGAGGCGCTCCCGTCGCTCGTGTGCTGCCAGAATCCCTACGAGGTGGCCTCCGGAGCCGATGCGCTGGTGGTGGCAACTGAGTGGAGGGAGTTCGAAAGCCTCGATCTCATGCAGGTGAAAGGTATGATGCAGCGGCCCCTCATTCTGGATGGTCGGAACCTGTTCGACCGGGAGAAGATGAGATCGATGGGGTTCGAATACCTGGGGGTCGGACGGTGAAGATAGTTCCGAGTTCCGAGTTCCGGGTTCCGAGTTGGGAAGATGTCCATGAAGCCGGAACCGGGCAGGTCCTTAACCCGAAATCCGAAATCCGAAATCCGAAATCCGGGCCATGCCTCGTACCCTGATTACTGGCGGTGCCGGTTTCCTGGGCTCCCACCTGTGTGATCGCCTGATCGAGGAAGGGCATCAGGTCATTTGTCTTGATAACCTGATCACCGGCCAGATGAATAACGTCGCGCACTTGAGCGGCCATGACGCCTTCCGCT
>JBGQIR010000070.1:0-8349 GCA_041498535.1 Methylomirabilis sp. (SeqCode) | reverse complement strand
GTGTAGAACCAGGTGATTTTGGCGCGTAGGTCAGACAAGCGGTGGGCCCTGAGATTTGGTCTCGCTGGGCTCAGAATCGGCAAGAACTTTTTGCGCCACTTCAGGGCACACTCGACGCCTCGCTGGGAGCTGTCCGTCCCCCGGGCGAGGACCTGACCCTGGCTGTCGAGAGGAGCCGCAAGCTCACCTCGGTTCCGATCGGCCTTGAAGGGGAACTGGTCCTTAATTCCCCGGACGATAGCCATGGCATCGCCCAGCCTTCAACTGGCGCCTCCACGAGGTTGGGATTGGCCATTCGAAGCATCCCCTGGAGCAGCGCCGAGAGGAGCGGGGGGCGAGAGCGGAGCCGCTTCGAGAAGCCGGCGGCAGACATTCGCGATGTTGAAGGCCGCGGAGCCGTTCTGAATCGGCATCAGCCGGCGCAATTCGCCCATGTCGAAGTCCGAGTAGGTTTCCTTACCGAGCGCAAGGCCGACGAAGGCAGTTGACGAGAATCGAGTGATCAGGACATCGCAGTTCGCGATCATTTCTTCCGCGCTCCCGGTCGTGAACAGCATGGCTCCCGGCGCGTGCCGGCCGATTTCCCGGGTGGCGCGCTCGACATTTTCATTCGGGTGAAGCTTGAAGATAAGGGGCCGGCGGCCGGCGATCTCGACAGCTTTTCGGATGAAGGCCTTGCGGTCCTCGCTCCGGAACATCTCCCTCAGCGGCGACGTACAGGTCAGCACATAGTTCCTGTGGGGAAAATCGTTGCTGCAGTATCGCCGGCAGTCATCGAAATTGGGTATTCCCGTAACGACGATCTTCTCGTGGCGCACGCCTTTTCGGATGAAGAAATCGCGATATCCCTCGCTTGCGACGCAGAAAGCTTGGTAGGCATCGCTGAGACCGGTCGTCGAAGTACCCGCCCACCAGAGAGGAAGGAATCGGAGACGCCTGACAAGATAAAAGAAAATGGATTCCGGGTCCGTAATCCCTTCCTGAACCAGTACGATCCTGTTGTCTCGAATGTTCTTCTGAAGGTACACATCTGAGCAGGTAACCACCAGGTCGTAGGGCCGATTCCTTCCCTGGTAGTCGATGGGGAGGCCATGATCCTGAAGATACCTCCGGCAGCGTCCCGCCAGTTTGTTCCCTGAGATCGTGAACTCGATCAACCCGAGTCTTCGAAGAATCTCGTCAAAGCCGTTGACGTAGTAGGGCGAGAAGGAGTGCTCGTACTCGGGAAGGTGCTCGGAGATCTGGTGCATCTGGGTTGTCTGATTCATCGAACCGCAAATGAAGAAGATCCTTTTTCTCATTCGCGCCTTCAACTGCCGCTTGCCATCGTGGGGGGCTTGCCCTATGCTTCCCCCCATGCCGAGACTCCTATTCCTGAAGACGCCGGATCTCATCTCGAGCGTGTACCTCTTAGGCCTCATCTTTCTTGTTCTGGCGGAACGAGAGCGCATCACAGACTGGCGCTGGCTGCTGGCGAGGTACGCCCTCCTCATGGTCTCGCAGGTGGCGGTGGCCGCGGGCAGGGGCCGTGGTCTGCCCCGGATCCTTGCCGCCTTCTTCCCGTTGGTCCCGGTTCTGGTGATCTACGATTCGTTGCGATTCATCCCAGAGCTGAACCCCGGAGACCGGGACGACCTCCTGATCTGGATCGACCGAACCGTCCTGGGCGGAGACCCCAGCCTTTGGCTTGAGCGAATCAGCACCCCCTGGCTCACCGAGCTCCTCCAACTTGCGTATTTGGTGTACTATGTCCTTCCCCTCGTGTTGCTCGGGACCCTCTACTACCAGCAAGCTCGCTTGGCGAAGGAGCCCGGACAGACACGCGAACACGGGGGGGCCTTCGACCTGTGCCTCGTGGCTCTTCTCCTGTCCCACTACTTCGCCTTCATCGGCTACTTGGCAATCCCGGCCCTCGGGCCCCGATTCGCCCTGGCGCCCACGTACCGCACGGAACTCACCGGCCTCCTTGTCGCCGAACCGATCCGGCATCTCCTCGACGCCCTGGAGGGAATCAAGCGCGACGCCTTCCCCAGCGGCCACACCTCCGCCGCCTTGATCAGTCTCCACTACGCGCTTCGATTCACACCTCGCCTGGCCTACTACGCGCTCCCCGCGGTCTCCCTCATGATCTTTGCGTCACTGTACCTGCGCTACCATTATGCCGTCGATATCCTGGGGGGCGGGATTCTCGCCGCCCTCTGCATCTTGTTGGCGCCCAGATTCCTTCGTCACGAGCACCCGACCTCCCGGGGATGACCGCTGTGGGGAGACCTTCTACCTCACACGGCGGCCTCATACATGCGGTACCGCTTGACCACCCTGGCGCCCCACCGCCCTGCTGCCCGACGGGTCAGAGCGTTCTCCTCGTCGATCCATCCCAGTTCCGCCCGGCGGTACCCCAGGCGCCGTATCGCTCCGAAGGCCTCTTGGAGGAGCAGGGCTTCGATCCCACGGCGCCGGAGCTCCGGTCGAAGAATCCGGCACCGTCCTTCCATCGTTCCAGATGCCATCGGTCCACGATAGCCACCACCCTGCCGACGACCTCCCGATCCCACCGGGCGAGGAAGAGGCGGGCGTTAGCGTGAGCGAAGAAGGGATTCGAAGCGCAGAGGCGGGCCCGCTCATCGCGCCGGAGCGGAGGCACCGAGCATGGGTCGCCTTGGTACAGGATTTCAGGAAAGCGGATGAAGGCCCTGAGTCCGCGCGGGTCCTCGATCGCCTCGACGGTGAGCCTCTTCATGCCGCCCCCTGGACAACGGGATCGGGCAACGGTTTCGGCCGGGTCCGGAACTCCTGGTACCACGGAACACTCGCCCCCCTGGACTCGGGACTAGATGACGCCCAACTGTTTGCCGACCTTCTGGAAGGCCGACAGGACCCAGTCCAAGTGCTTGGAGGTGTGGGTGGCCATGTAGCTGGTCCGAATGAGGGCGCGCCCCTCGGGGACCCCGGGGCTGATCGCGGCGTTCGCAAAGACACCTCGCCGCCGCAGGCTCTTGACGAACTTGAAGGTGAGCTGATCGTCGCCGAGGATCACCGGGATGATGGGGGTCTCGCTTTGGCCGGTATCGAAGCCCAGGGCGGTCAACTCTCGCTTCATCCTCGCGGCGTTCTCCCACAGCCGCTCCCGACGCTCCGGCTCGTTCTCGATGATATCCAGGGCAGCGCCAATGGTGGCCGCGCACGGCGCCGGCAGGCTGGCGCTGAATAGGAGGGAGCGGGCCCGGTGCCGCAGGTAGTGGATGACCTCGGCGGGGCCGGCCACGAAGCCGCCGATGGAGGCCAGCGCCTTGCTGCAGGTGCCCATGATCAGGTCCACTTCGTTCTCCAGGCCGAAGTGCTGTGCGGTTCCTTGCCCATTCTTGCCCAGGACGCCCGTCGCATGGGCATCATCCACCATCACCCGGGCCCCGTACTTCCGGGCGAGGCGGACGATCTCGGGCAGATTGGCGATGTCTCCTTCCATGCTGAAGACGCCGTCCACAGCGACGAGCTTCCCCCGCTTGCCTGCGGCAATGAGCGCTCGTTCCAGGTCGGCCATGTCGTTGTGCCGAAACCGCCGGGTCTTACTGAACGAGAGGCGGCAGCCATCCACGATGCTGGCGTGGTCCAACCGGTCCGTGATCAGCACATCCTCCCTACCGCCCAGGGCCGACAGGATCCCCAGATTCGCCTGAAACCCGGTGGAGAAGAGCAGGGCGGCCTCCTTCCCTTTAAAGCGGGCCAGCTTTCGCTCGACGGCCTCGTGGAGGTCCAACGTCCCGTTGAGGAACGGCGACCCACCGCAGCCCGTGCCATATCGCCGGATGGCCTCGTGCGCGGCCTCCAACACCTTAGGGTGGGTCGTCAGGCCGAGGTAGTTGTTGGACCCGATCATGATCATGCGCCGCCGTCCCAGCACGACCTCGGGCTCTTGTGCCGATGCGATGGGTTGGAAAAAGGTGTACAAGCCGGCCGCCATCGCACGTCGGGCGTCCGTGAACCGCCGACACTTCTCAAAAAAGTCCATAGGCTCCCTCCCCACAGTTAGAGCCAGCCAGCCTCTCGATACCACTTCACGGTGACTGCCGCCCCCTCCGTCAACCCAACGCTGGGGACAACGCCAAGCTGCCGTCGTGCCTTGCTGGTGTCGCAGAGCCAGTGCCCTACAGCCTCCCGCACCTTCCCTCGCGAGAAATACCCCGGTCGTCCCGTGACCCACCCCCAGGCGTCCGCGCCCGTGGCCAGGGCGAGGAGAATCGGCACAGGGATCCGCAAACGTCTGGGCCGGACTC
Organism: Methylomirabilis sp. (SeqCode); assembly: GCA_041498535.1. Classification (GTDB taxonomy): domain Bacteria; phylum Methylomirabilota; class Methylomirabilia; order Methylomirabilales; family Methylomirabilaceae; genus Methylomirabilis. The sequence goes on along the minus strand of JBGQIR010000070.1, from coordinate 4,075 downwards.
CCAAGGCCTCGCCAAGGGCGTCGCCCACCTGCTCCCATGTGAAGGCCCCCTCTCCGGCCACGTTGAAGATTTCGCCAGAGGCGACCTTCGCCTCGCCCGCTGCCAGAATGGCCGTCACCAAGTCTTTAATATAGCACAGGCTGAGAGTCCGCGGCGGACCGGCAGGCATTGGCAGAAGGCCTCGTGCCACCCACCGGGCGAATTCCAAGACGCCGCGGTCTCGGGGACCGTACACAACGGGGGGACGCAGCACGATGACGTGCAGGCGATCCCGTACAGCGAGAACGGCCTCCTCACCCTTCAACTTGCTCCACCCGTAGGCGGAAACCGGACGGGGCGAAACGTCCTCGGCACACGCCGTAGAAATCGGCATGGGGCCCACAACTGCAAGGCTACTCAGGTGGACCAGGCGGCGCGGCCCCCCCGGTGTTTCCAGGCACGCGTGAACCAGGTGTCGAGTTCCCTCACTGTTGACGCGGAGAAACTCTCGCGCCGTGCGGGCCCGCGTCAATCCGGCCACGTGATAGACCTGGTCCACACCACGCATGCCCTCCCGGAGGGCACGCGGCTCGTCCATGCCACCCCGGGTAATCGTCACCGACGGAAGCCCAGCGATCCAGCCGAGGCGTCCAGTGTCCCTGACAAGGCAATGGACCTGGTGGCCCTGGGCGAGTAGGGCCTCCACGAGGTGACTCCCGATGAATCCTGTCCCTCCGGTCACCAGGACCCGCACGCCACCTCCCTTGCTCTACGCCGACCCCCCTGGTTGACGTAGCCCCCCTCTCCGTTCGGGATCAGTGGGGGAGCTGCCTCGGCCATTCACTGCGGGCCGGGGCGGATCAGCCTACATAGGTCGGGCGATCCCGTGCATGAGAAACGCGCCGCGGAGCTTGACCGTCTCCAGGGTCTCGAAGCCTGCCTCGCGGAAAATCCGTATGATACCCCGATCCGGCTGACAATCCCCGAGGAAAACCTCTGCCTCACCGGGGTGACCGCGTCCTAGAGGGCCACGAGGAGTGGTTGCCCGGATCGAAGGTGCTCGATGAAGCGCAACCGTCCGTCGGGCTTCAGGACGCGGCGCACCTTCCGAGCCGCCGCATGCGGGTCAGGGATCGTGGCGATGACCAGGGTAGAGATCACAGTATAATAGAATAAATTAAATCTCCGCAAAATAAAACATGAAAAGCCGCAGGAAGATTTTGCATGTAATTTTGACCGTCTGGACACCAGTCCCTGTGGCGGTCCGTTTGGAACGGGTCCCAATGTATTCTATGCTAATCCCCCCAATGGCAGCAGCCTGACTTACGTTAAAAACGGTTGCCGCATGAACGGTATTGCTTATTACCCCGAATATTTGGTATATACAACGGGCACCAGCACAGACTGCGCCAGTGCTGCTCAGGATGGCCAGGAGGAAAAGACTTTGCTATGGTAAGCCTATGAATCTCTGGCGCGATTTTCACGGGTCCAATGCCGGGTACGTGTTGGAGCTCTATGAGCGCTATCGCCAGAACCCCGATTCTGTCGATGCCGCCACAAGAGCCTCTTTTGCCAGGTGGACCCCGGCGGTTGACGGGGCGCCTGCTGTAGCAGCGCCAGCCATCGGCAAGATCGTTGGCGCAGTCACACTTGCCCAGGCCATTCGGACGTACGGCCACCTGGCTGCTCAGCTCGATCCGTTGGGAAGCCCGCCGCCCGGGGATCCATCGCTAGAGCCGACGACCCATGGCGTAACGGAGGAAGACCTTCGCCGACTGCCGGCCAGCCTCATTGACGGACCGTTTGCGGAACGGTTGGCAAATGCCCTGGAGGCCATCCAGGCTCTCCGCGCAATCTATTCCTCCACCACAGGCTACGACTATGGACACATCCGGGTCCCGGAGGAACGGGAGTGGCTTCGCCTTGCGGCCGAATCCGGCCGCTTCCGACCGCCCAGGGATCCCATCAATCCTGAGGCGCTGCTGGAGCGCCTTACCCAGGTCGAGGCTTTCGAGCATTTCCTGCATCGCATGTTTCCCGGGAAGATCCGCTTCTCACTTGAGGGCCTGGACATGATGGTTCCCATCCTGGACGAGGTGATCGGGGAGGCGGCTGAAGCCAGGATCCACAACATCCTGATCAGCATGGCTCATCGGGGTCGTCTCAATGTGCTGGCGCACGTGCTCAACAAGCCGTATGCCCAGATCCTCGCCGAGTTCAAGGACCTGACGCGAGGAGGCAAACGCCTTGACGGTATTGACCAAGCGGCGGGCGACCGTCTGTTGGCCAGTTGGACCGGCTACGTGAAATACCATATGGGCGCACGCCGGGCGCTGAAAGGCGGCGAGCCGCTCAATGTCGTGGTCTCCATGCCACCCAATCCCAGCCATGTTGAGTCCGCCTATCCCGTCGTGGAGGGCATGGCCTGCGCCGCCGGCACTCAGGTGGATAAGCCCGGCCCCCCCCGGTTTGATCCCACGGTGTCCTTGCCGATCGTCATCCACGGCGACGCGGCCTTTCCCGGTCAGGGGGTGGTGGCAGAGACACTGAATCTCTCTCAATTGCCGGGGTACCACACCGGCGGGACGATCCATGTGATCGCGAACAACCAGTTGGGGTACACGACCAACCCCGAGGATGCGCGCAGCACGCTCTATGCTAGCGACCTGGCCATGGGATTTGAGATTCCCATCGTCCACGTCAACGCTGACGATCCGGAATCCTGCATCGAATCGGCCCGCCTGGCCTTCGCCTATCGCACCAAGTTCCAGAAGGATTTCCTCATCGACCTAATAGGGTATCGCCGATATGGACACAATGAGGGCGATGAGCCCCGTTTCACCCAGCCGCTGATGTACGAGAAGATCGAGCGCCATCTTACGGTGAGAGAGCTGTGGGCCACGACCATGATCACGCGTGGGCTTGTCGATGGAGAGTGGCCGAAGAAACTGATGCAGAACCAGATGCAAGCACTTCAGCGTGTGCTGGAGTCTCTCCATCCCGAAGTGGATCTGGTTGAACCACAGCCCAAGGCCCCGCCGCCCGGCGCGGCACGGCGGGTCCAGACAGCCGTTCCCGCCCAGCGATTGCGGGAGCTTCACACATCGCTCCTGCAAATACCTAAAAAATTTACACTTCATCCGAAGCTAGAGCGCGCTATGCAACGGCGACGAACAACTCTGGCCAATCTCGACGAGCCGAGCATCGACTGGGCGACGGCCGAGCAACTGGCTTTCGCCTCCATCCTGGAAGACGGCATTGCCATCCGCCTCACCGGCGAGGATGTCGAGCGGGGCGCATTCGGGCAGCGCCATGCCGTCTTTCATGACATGAAGACCGGGAACGCCTTCACGCCGCTGCAGGCTCTGCCCCAGGCGAAAGCTGCCTTCGCGGTGTTCAACAGCCCCCTGACGGAGAACGCCACCATCGGCTTTGAGTACGGCTACAACATCCAGGAGCCGAGACGACTGACCATCTGGGAGGCTCAATACGGGGACTTTGTCAACGGGGCCCAGATGATGATCGATGAGTTCGTTGCGTCGGCTCGGGCCAAGTGGGGACAGACACCCTCACTGGTGGTGCTCCTGCCCCATGGCTATGAGGGCAAGGGCCCCAACCATTCCAGCGCCCGCCTGGAGCGGTTCCTGGAACTCGCGGCAGAGACGAACATGCGGATCGCCACCTGCACCACTGCAGCTCAATACTTCCACCTGCTCCGCCGGCAGGCCGCGCTGTTAGAGGCCGATCCCCTGCCCCTCGTGGTATTGACCCCCAAGAGCCTGTTGCGGCATCCCCTCGCCGGCTCGTCCTTGCGGGATCTGGCCGAGGGACGCTTCAAGCCGGTGCTCGATGACGCGCGGGCCAGGCAGCGGCCTGAGCAGGTGCGCCGCCTCATCCTCTGCAGCGGCAAGGTTCATGTTGACCTGGTGACAAGCGGGCATCGGGCCGAGACCCCGGCCATCGCCATCACTCGGGTCGAGCAACTCTATCCCTTCCCCGCGGACGATCTGCGGCCGGTGCTGGATCGCTATCCCAAGCTGGAATCGGTGGCCTGGGTGCAGGAGGAGCCGGAGAACATGGGCGCGTGGATCTCTAT
>JBGQIR010000069.1:0-8406 GCA_041498535.1 Methylomirabilis sp. (SeqCode) | reverse complement strand
CGCGAGGGCCGTCATTTAGCCGTGCCACCACGAGCGTCCCGGAACCGCCGGATAATCGGGACGGGATCCCACGTCCCAAGTCTCTCTGCCAGCTCGTCCATGCGCTTGGATGCATCCTGCATTTTGCGCCGCCGCTCGGCCTCTTCGCGTTGTTCGCGGGCCTGCCGAAGGTATGCCTCAGCCGCCTTCTGCAGAAGGGCGCTGCGGTTAATCTCCTCCTGCTTTGCCTCGGCGTCCACCGCCTTCAAAAGCTCATCGCTCATAAACACGTTTACACGCGCCATTGTGTCCTCCGATGTGTAGTGACTGGCAATAGATAAGCACACTATACATGTGTTGTCAAGTATGTTTTATAGAGCGGGATGCGGGACGCTCACACCTGTCATATCTCAGGGACGATTGCTTCGCGGAGTTTACACTGAACACATTCGTTCCCCTCAGTGCAGGCTCCGTGAATGTGCTCGCAATGACGATTCGGGGGAGCGACTACTTCGCGAGGTGGCGGCGGGCCTTCTGCGCCCAGCTCAGTAGCTTTGCCAAGGGCATGGTGTTGATGACGTCCGATTTGCCGATCCAGGCGCGCCGCGCGGTGGCGACGCCCAAGGTCATGTTCTCCAACTGATCAAGGAAGTGGGTGTCGGTGTTGATCGAGATCATGACACCCAGCTCTTTCGCCCGCCTCGCGTGATGATCGTTCAGGTCGAGACGAGAGACCTGGGCATTGATCTCCACTGCCTTGCCGTGTTGCTTGGCGGCGGCGAAGACCGACTCAAGGTCTACCTCGTACGGATCGCGCTCACCGATCAGACGTCCTGTCGGATGGGCGAGAATATGGACATATGGGTTACTGATGGCCTTGACGATCCTGGCTGTCATCCCTTCGCGGTCTTGCTTGAAGCGGGAGTGAACCGCGCATACCACAATGTCGAGCTGAGCAAGAACCCGGTCCGGGTAATCCAGGGTCCCGTCGGCCAGGATGTCACATTCACTGCCCGCCAGGATGCGGATCTTCTTGTACTTCTTGTTGAGCGCCCGGATCGTGCCGATCTGTTCAAACAGCTTCTCCTCGGAGAGGCCGCCCGCGACGGTGGCAGATCGAGAGTGATCTGACACGATGATGTACTCGTACCCCCTCCGGTGGGCTGCCTCGATCAGCGCCTCCAGGTTGTGGTGGCCGTCGCTCCAGTTGGTATGAGCATGCAGGTCCCCGCGAATGTCCTTTAAGTCCAGCAGGTCCGGCAGCCGCCCCTCGAGCGCGGCCTCGACCTCGCCCGTATCCTCCCGAAGCTCGGGCGGAATATACGGCAGGCCGATCGCCCTGTAGACCTCCTCCTCGGTGGCGCCGGCGATTCGCTCCCCGGTGGCCTCCTTGAACACGCCGTACTCGCTCACCTTGAGCCCCTGGCGTGACGCCAAGTCCCGCACCCGGATATTGTGTGCCTTGGAGCCGGTGAAGTACTGAAGGGCCGCGCCGAAGCACTCGGGCTCAACGACTCGCAGGTCCACCTGGATCCCCTCACGGTGACGGATCGTCGCCTTGGTGTCACCCTGAAGCAGCACCTCCGCCACCTGGGGCAGCGAGGTGAAGACCTCCATCACCTTTGCCGGTTTGGTCGAGGTGGCCAGGAGGTCGAAATCCTTGACGGTCTCGCGCATCCGCCGCAGGCTACCCGCCATACTGATCTGCTTCACCTGTGGCAGCTTTTCGAGCATCTGGACGATCTCGCGGGCCAGGGGAAGCGCCTGTCCCAGCAGCATCCGCTCCCGGCCTTTCTTGACAACCTGGATCCCCTTCAGGATGTTCTCGACGGTCTTCTGTTTGATCCCTGGCAGGCCCAGGAGCTTCCCTTGCAGAGCAAACGCTTCCAGCTTCTCGACCGAATCGACATGGAGCTTGTCGAAGAACAGCTTGGCCGTCTTGGGCCCAACTCCCGGGATCGCCATCAGCTCAACCACGCCTCTCGGGATCTCTTTCCGCAGCTCTTCCAGATATGCGATTCGCCCGGTCTCAAGCGCCTGCTGGATCTTGGCCGCGAGGTCTTTGCCGATGCCCGCGATCTCGGAGAGGCCGCCGCGCGCCGCCACGGCCTCGATCTCCTCGGTCAGGCTCTCCAGATTCATGGCCGCCCGCCGGTATGCCCGGATCCTGAAGACGTTCTCCTCCTTGATCTCCAGAAGATCGGCGATCTCGTTGAACAGCTTGGCGATCTCCAGGTTTCTCATGGCCTTGCCGTATAGATGTCGAATTCGCCCACTTCCTGACCCGAAGGCTCGAGGCACAGGCTTCCGAAATGGACGATCCGAACAGCTCCACGATCGCTGAACGGAGTCAGACAGACCAGTCTCCCGGTTGTCGGATCCAGGTCCTGAAGAAGGCCGAGCGCAAGGAGTTCGTTCTCTTCGTCGGCCAGCCCCAGCAGGAGACCTCGGATCGTGTCACGTTCTATAATCCGGAGGGCCGAGACGCCGAGACGACTCTTCGCGGGTGCCAGCCCATCAGGCGATGGTTCGCCCTGCACCAGCAGAAAGACTTCGTCATCCCCGCGCTCGCCTCCCAGGACCGGTGTCTCGAGCGCTTTCGACAGGCCTCGAAACTCCGACACATCGAGGATCCTCCCCCCCTGCATCCAGCTTCCCTCGACCACGATCTCGCGCAGCGAGAGCTCGAGATGGGAGGACGCCTGAAAGTAGTCGAAGAACCGCTGCGCCCGATAGAGTCGTCGAGCTTCAGGGGATCGGGCGGTGACGTGGGGGCTTACCGGGAGCCGAGAGACGGCCATTCCTTTTCTGCCTTCGAACAGGCGAAGGATCGGCTCAAGCTCGGCATCCTTCTGCAACGCGACGAGGTGTTGGGGTGCGAGGAGTTCGATCTTGTGAAACTTGAGGCGGCGCCCGAGAGGGCCGAGGACCAGGCCGGTGGTGTCAACCAGAAGGACTCCCACGCCCATGACGTGGGCCTTCTCGGCCAGCCGTTTGAGGGCGACCGCCAGTGGGAGCATCTGTTGTGCGGGGGAGACGGCTCCAACAAAGCGCAGCGCGATGGGGTGGAGAGCCGATTCAGTGCAGGGAGTGTTGGCTATGGCCAGCCCTGCCGTCGCCGGCGGCCCGAGTGTCGATTGTCCGACGTCGCCATCCAGAAGCGCCACGCGCCGGCCGGCCGACGTGAGTGTGCGCAAGAGCCAGAGCGCCAGGGTTGTTTTGCCGGAATCCGAGGCCCCGAGGAGGAGAACCATGCCGCCTTCGGCATCGATCCTGGCGCAAAGCGCCGCCCAGGCCTCGGGCACCTCGATGACCGCGGACATGCTATCCTCTTATCGCATTGGGCGGATTACGTCGGGCCCTCATGCGTCACACAGGAGGACCCATCCCAGCGGTGCCAGTTACGGCGTGACCTTGTACACGACATCGTGCGGCCGGGCCTTGGCCAGCACCTGTATGGCCACGCGTTGACCCGCTTCGGCCTGCTCCACCCGTTCATGCTCGATCTGCATCGACTCGACCGGCTGTTCGAAATCGGTGGTGCTCCCACGGACACGGATCATGTCGCCAAGGCGCAGGGGTCCCGCCGCCAACTCGATGAGCGCAACGCGGAGCTTGCTATAGTACTTCTCGACCTGTCCAATCCTCGCTTCGGACATGACTCACTCTGCCAGGGGGGGCGCCAGGCAACGTCTACCCCTCAGGCCCTAGGGCCTGACCCTTCGATGCCATACGCCCTCATCTTCCGGTGAAGGTTGCTTCGCTCGATCCCGAGACGCTCGGCAGTCCGGGTGACGTTCCACTGGTTCTCCTCCAGACGACGCAGGATGAACTCCCGTTCGAACCGTGACCGGGCCTCCCGGAGCGTGCCATCAGGGATCGGCCACACCTCTCGCCTCGCCCCACCCCGGCGGAGAGATGGCAGAAGATCAAAAGGCTGGATGGTCTTCGCGGCAACCATGATGACCATCCGCTCAATGACGTTTCTGAGCTCTCTGACATTGCCGGGCCAGTGATAGTCAACCAGGAGTTGCATGGCCTCCGGCGAGAGGTCTTGTTCCGGCTTTCCGTGTTCCCGGCAAAAAGACTGAAGAAAATATCGAGCCAGAATCGGGATGTCTTCCTGGCGTTCCCGGAGCGGTGGAACCTCAAAAGGGATGACGCTCAGACGATAGTACAGATCCTCCCGGAAGGCGCCACGACGGATCTCCTCCAGCAGATCTTTGTTGGAGGCGGCGATGACCCGGACATCCACCGTGAGGCTCTCGCTCCCCCCGACCCGCTCGAAGGTCTGTTCCTGCAGGACGCGGAGAACCTTGGCCTGGGTCTTGAGGCTCATGTCCCCCACCTCGTCCAGGAAGATCGTCGCCCCATCGGCTAACTCGAACTTCCCCCGCCGTTGAGCCGTGGCGCCGGTAAACGCGCCCCGCTCGTGGCCGAACAGCTCGCTCTCAATCAGTTCTTCCGGGATGGCCGCGCAGTTGACCACAACGAACGGCTTGTCCCTTCTGGCGCTGTGGCGATGGATCGCCCTGGCGATCAGCTCTTTCCCAGTGCCGCTCTCCCCTCGGATCAAAACCCGCCCGTTGGAAGGAGCGGCGGACAGGATCTGCTCGCGAAGCATCCTGATCGCTTTGCTCTCGCCCACGATCTCGTACCGTCGATCGATGGTGTCGCGGAGCGCGCGATTCTCCCACTCGAGCCGCTTTTGATCCAGGGCGTGGCGGACCGCCAGGTGGACCTTCTCGAGATCCAAGGGCTTCTCGAGATAATCGTAGGCGCCCATCTTGGTGGCCTTCACGGCCGTCTCGATCGTCCCGTGCCCTGAGATCATGATGACGGGCAGCTCTCCATGCAGCCGTTTAATCACCCCCAGGGTCTCAAGCCCGTCCATTCCCTCCATCCAGATATCGAGCATCACCAGGTCGGGAGGGCCCTTCTGGATGGCACGGAGCGCCTCCTGTGCTTGCCCATAACCCGTGACGCGGTACCCCTCGTCCCTGAGGATGTCCACGATCGACTTCAACACCTTCTCGTCGTCGTCAACCACTAGGATCTGATCGTGGGCCATGGCCCGACTCCATCTCCGTTGCCTCCCGAGTGTGCGAGGGCAGGCAACTCGATGATGATTCGCGTGCCTTTCGGGACGTTATCTTCAATCCGGATCTGGCCGGCGTGCTCGGCAACGATCCTGTGCACGATGGCCAAGCCGAGGCCGGTCCCGCCCCGCTTGGTCGAGAAGTAGGGAAGGAATAGCCGCTCCCTATCTGCCTGGGGAATCCCGGGGCCCGTATCGTCCACTTCCAGCGCCACGACCTCTCTGCCTTTGAGGTATCGAGTCTTGATAACGATCTCTCCCTCCCCCTCAAGGGCGTCCAGGGCATTGTCCACCAGGTTGATCAGTGCTCGCTTCATCTGCTCGGGGTCCACGTTGACGAGCGGGAGCTCGGGATCAAGGTCGCAGCCGATCTTGATCCCCTTCGGGATGGCCGCGTAGAGCGTCATCACGATCTCCACCACCAGGTGCAGATCATTCGGTTTCGGGTCGGAGGAGGGCATCTTGGCCGCGTACCTTGAGAATTCGTCCACCAATCCTTTGAGCCCATTGACCTCCTGAATGATCGTTCGCGTGCACTCCTCGAATACCTGTTCGTAATCAGGGGCCCGATCAGCGAACTTCTTCCTCAGGCGCTGCGCAGAGAGCTTGATCGGGGTCAACGGGTTCTTAATCTCATGTGCGATCCGCCTCGCCACCTCCCGCCACGCCATCGTTTGCTCGGCTCGGATCCGCTGGGTGATCTCTTCCAGAACCACCACCCTCCCGAGATGGTTTCCCGAGCGATCGGTCAGCTCGCTGATGTTCACCACGATATTGGCGACCCGGCCATCACACTGAAGCGTCAGTTGTTGGTCCACGACCCCGCCCGTCTCCCCAGTGGTCTGCTCCAGCAGGCTTCGAAGCGGGGCGAGCGACGTCCCGCCCAGGAGCTCGGTAGAGTGACAGCGGCGGCGGCGCCCCTCAAGCCCAAGAATCTGGATGGCCGCCGGGTTGATGGTTGTGACGATCCCCTGTTGGTCAAGCGACAGGACGCCCGTGGCGATATTCTCGAGCACGGTCTCCATGTATGCGCGCCGCTGGTCCAGTTCGACATTCGAGCGCTGGAGGCCAACGTTGGCGCTCTCCAGCTCGGACTTGCTCTGCCGAAGGTCCTCTGTCATCTTGTTAAAGGAGCCCACCAGGATCCCGAACTCATCGTCCGCTTTGGCGTCCACCTTGAAGTTCAAGTTTCCCGAGGCGACGGCCCTGGTCCCCTCGGCGAGTTGCTGGATTGGCACGGTGATGCCCCGAGCCAGATAGACCCCGACCCACACGGCAGCGAAGATGATCACCAGGGTCACCATGAGGAAGAGCATGATGTAGATTCCCTTGATAGGATTCTTCAACAGTTTGAGCTGTTGGTACTCTTTGACGCCGCGGGTGACATCGCTGACGCTACGTGAGAATCCTTCAGGAATGTACTGGGTGGCCACCAGAAACATCGCTCGGCCTTTCGAGTCTGACAGGGCGATCGGCGCCACTCCCCGGATCAAATCGCCACCGGAGATCATCTGGACGAAGGCAAATGTCTCTCCCCTCCTTCCCCGCCGGAGCGCTTGACCGAGCGGGGGCATGTCGGCCGGTATCCGCTTCTTCGCCCGGAGGCCCAGGAGCTCGGCACCGTTCCAGTCGATGATTTGAACGGCATCGAGGTTGTACTCGTGGAGCTTCTCAGCCATCACGCTGCGGGCCAGCTCCTGTCCCTCCTCGTCGCCAAGACTTCCCGGGTCAATAGTGGAAGCTATCCGACGTGCCTGCATCACGATGTTCTCGCCAGACACCTTGTCGAAGAGCTGCGCCACATCCAGCGAGCGCTGGAGCGACTCTTCGACCCTGATGTTGAACCAGCTATCCACGCTGTTGGTGATCAGGTTGCTTGCCACGACAAAGAGGAGGAAGGCGGGCAGGAGAGAGAGGCTGACAAACGCCACCACCAGCTTGACTCTGAACTTGGAACCCAGCAGATTATCGCGACGCTCGAGGTAGACCTTGAAGAGGCTTCGAAAGACCAGAAGCACCAGGATCAGGAGGAGGACCATGTTCACGTTGACGAGGGCAAAGATCAGGATGTTGCTGGCAATCGGGGTGGGAAATCGGAGCTGATAGATCAAGACCTGGACGGTTGTCAACAGCACCACGAGGGCGAGGACAGTCGCCAGGATCAGGCGGGTACGGCGCTTGCGAGTATCAGGGTCTTTCGGGACAACCATCTGCTTGCCTGCTGCTAGTGCCGTTCCAACTCTATCCGTCTACCATCACAATGACCCGCAGGCGTCTGGATCGGCCGTCGCACAGCGTTGTTATTTGTCCGAACACGTTGGAACGGCACTCGTCTATTTCCAACTCAAGGAGATCTGACATCGCCTGTGAGTCATCGCAACGGAAGGAACATACGCGGACAAGAGAGTGGTGAAGGGGAAACATGACTATGGTGCAGTGGATCTGCGCCTCGACTTGCACGGGATCACCTCGCACGTTACCCTGAACTCTTCGGCCACTATAGCCGAAACCTCGGAAGGGTTGCAAGGCTAAAGTCGATAAGGCTGTGTGGGGGGGGCCTGAGGAGGTCCTCGTGATCTCGTGAAATGGAGGAGAGGAATTACGAAGGGGCGACCTTGAGGGATCGTTCGGGCTGAAGCAGCGGCCTCGCCCATCGTTCAATCACGCCATTACGGGCAAAAACTGCGTGCTGGATGTCGAGGTGACGCTGGATTTCCTGCACGAGCCTGGTATGTAAGAGGTGTCCAGCGCTGTGGGCGATCACGGTCCCAAGAACTGGTCTGCCAAGGAGATAGAGATCTCCCAAGAGATCGAGCACCTTATGGCGAACCAACTCGTCCCGAAAGCGGAGATCGCCGTTCAGTACACCACCTTCGCCGATCACCACCGCGTTGTCGAACGAGCCACCCAGAGCCAAATGGCGGCGGCGAAGCTCTTCCACATCCTTCACGAAGCCGAAGGTCCGACAACTGGCGATCTCGCTGATGAACGTCTCCTTGGAGATGTCGAACGCGGCCGACTGTTCTCCGAGAAGAGGGTGGTCGAAGCGCATCGTATAAATGACCTGAAGTCGCTCCGAAGGGACGATCTGAATGCTGCAGCGGTCTGCCTCAACAACAAGACGCTCTTTAATCTTCAGATATGTTCTGGGGACCATCTGCCGTCGGAGACCTGCCTTCTTGATCAGCTCAACGAATGGCGCGGCGCTTCCATCCATGATGGGCACCTCCTCGCCGTTGAGCTCCACCAAGACGTTGTCCAACCCCATTCCGGCGAATGCTGCCATCAGGTGCTCGATGGTCCTCACCTTCACGCCACCCTTACCGATG
>JBGQIR010000068.1:0-8409 GCA_041498535.1 Methylomirabilis sp. (SeqCode) | reverse complement strand
CACAATGAAGGAAGGCTGCCAGTAGCTCTTTCATCGGAGGAACGAACAATCAGGGGGGGGCCTCGGCCTAACGGGGACCGAGGTGTGATACACTGCTCAGTAACCCGAGCCCGGACGACGCCGGCTGTTCTGCGGCCAACGTTTTGGAGGGTTATCTACAATGCTGTTCCACCAGGTGAAGGAGTGAAATCGAACGAACCGCCCGACAAGACGCCTGTCGGGACCAGCGCAGCGGAATTCGCTGAGGGGTGAGCGGCTCAGGCCTTGCGCTGCTGCTCCTCCTCCTCCTCCTGGCAGGCGATGCAGAATCGGGCGAATGGCAGCGCCTCGAGCCGTTTTTCGCCGATCGTCTCGCTGCATCGTTCGCACTGCCCGAACTTCTTGAGCCGGATCTTCTCCAAGGCTGCGTCCACCTGCTTCAACAACTGGCGCTCCGCGTCGCCGATGGAGAGCAGAAACTCCTTGGTGTAGGCCGTGGTAGCCTGATCAGCGATGTCCTGGGTACCGTCAGTGCCGCTCTCCAGGTTACTCGCATGTTTCTCCCGAACCTCACTGATTAACGTACGTCGCTTTTGTAGGAGCTTTTGCTTTAACCGCTCCAGCATCGCTGCCTTTATCGGCATCGCCATCACCTCCAATCCTGGCGATCAGCCAGCCTTAAACGCTCTCGCTTTCGCGGAAGGGCTTCCGGCTGACTCGAAGATTCACCTGCCCCAGGCCCTACGTTTCGTCCACCAGACCCACTTTCCCGGCGGAACAGCTTCAATAAAAAAAGAAGCGGGGCGTTTTCGCCCTCCGCCTCTCGAAGATCCGCCTTGTCGCTGCCCTGTCATCTCAAAGGGCCCTGCGATCCCCGCCGGAGGAGCTCCTGTTTCGGAGCATCCGCCCACAGGCCCTCTAGATCATAGTACAGCCATGTCTCTTCGTCGAAAATATGAATGATGACGTCACTGTAGTCAAGCAAAATCCAACGGGCTTCCAGGTCGCCCTCTCGGTGTAGCATCTTGACCCGTTCCTCAAGGAGCCGCTCCTCGATGCGTTCGGCGATGGCGCGGACCTGCCGGATCGACGGCGCACTCACAATGAGGAAATGCTCGGTGAAGCTGCAGAGGCCCCGCAGGTCCAGATGGACCAAGGAGGTCGGCTTTACCTCGGAGGCTGCCGCCGCAGCAAGCCGTAACAGCGTCTCGGTGTCGATCGTTCCTCTCTCGCCCCGTGACAACGCGCGTCTCACCGCAGCGTATCGGCCAGCTTACGTCCCGGCTGATACAGGCGGTTCTTGCCCATGTAGGCGGCGACCGTGTCGGTTACCAGATACCGGATGCTCCTTCCCTCCTTCACAAGTTGTCGGATCTCGCTCGAGGAGATATCCAGCGAGACCACTTCAACCAGTAGCACCAGGCCAGGTTCATAGCGCTTTCTCGCGATCTCGGATGTGATCTCGGAGATCTTTAGGTACTTGAATCGGGGCGCCCCCAGGAGCTGCTGCAGCTCCGGGGTCATCGATCGCTCCACCTCGTCAAGCCGCCAACCGGGCCGGGCGGTCACGATGACCTGGGCAAGCGACAGCAACTCTTTCGCTTCCTTCCAGGTGGAAATACCATGGAACGCATCCACGCCCATGATGAAGTAGATGGTGCTCTCCTCCCCATAGAGCTTCCGAAACTCCCGGAGCGTCTCAACCGAGTACGAGCGTCCGGGTCTGCTTAGCTCAATTGGCGAGACACTGAAGTAGGGCGTGTAGACCGTCGCGAGCGAGACCATCTCATACCGGTGCAGGGCCGACGCCTCGATCTCCTCCTCTTTGTGGGGCGGCCGGGCGGCCGGGACAAAGATGATCCTGTCCAGCTCGAAGGCCTAGTAAATCTCCTCGGCGGCCCGCAGGTTACCGAGGTGGATTGGGTCGAAGGTTCCGCCCATCACGCCGATGCGCATCGTCACCGTTAATAGTTCATAGTTCTGGGTTCATAGTTCACGGTGTCCTGACTTCAAACCGCACAGCCCTCATCTCCGAATTCGCAGCTCCGATCTCTGAACTCTGAACTACGAACTCCGAACGCTTACTTGCTCGAATCGCGAATCTGGCCTTCGCCCAGCACGATGAACTTCTGACAGGTCAGTTCCGTGAGGCCGACCGGGCCTCGGGCGTGCAGTTTTTGGGTGCTGATCCCCATCTCGGCGCCCATCCCGAACTCGCCGCCATCGGTGAAACGGGTAGAGGCGTTGACGAAGACCGCTCCGGCGTCCACCTCCCGGAGGAACCGCATGGCCCGGCTGTGGTCCGACGTCACGATCGCCTCGGCCAGGCCGGAGCCGTGCTCTGCAATGTGGGCGAGCGCCTCTTCGAAGGAGCCGACCACCTTGACCGACAGGATCAAGTCCAGGTATTCGGTATCCCAGTCGTCCTCGATCGCCGCCGCGATGCCCGGGACGAGGGCTCGCGTCCGAGGGCAGCCTCTCACCTCGACTTTGGCCTCTCGCAACCGCCGGACCATTCGCGGCAGGAAGTCCAGAGCGACCCGCTCGTGCACCAGCAAAGTCTCCATGGCGTTACAGACGCCTGGCCGCTCCACCTTGGCGTTGAAGGCAACCTCCTCCGCCATAGTGAGATCGGCACCCTCATCGACATAGGTGTGACAGAGCCCCTTGTCATGCGCCAGGACCGGGATAGCCGAGGCCCGCTGCACGGTCCGGATCAGCTCCTCGCCCCCTCGCGGGATGATCAGGTCCACGAGCCCGGTGAGCTGAAGCAGGTGCGAGACCGCCTCTCGGTCCACTGAATCGATGAAGGCGATACATCCTTTTGGCAGACCGGTCGCCGCGGCAGCTTCAGCCAGTAGATGGCCGATGACCCGATTGCTGCGGATCGCCTCTCGACCCCCCTTGAGGATCACCGCGTTGCCCGACTTCAGGCACAGGGCCGCGGCGTCTGCGGTGACACCCGGCCTCGCCTCGTAGATCACGCCGATGACCCCAAGCGGCACCCGCATCCGGCCGATGAGAAGGTCGTTCGGGCGGCGCCACATGCCGGTGATCTCCCCGACAGGATCGGGCAATCCCGCCACCTGGCGCACCCCGGCCACCATCTTCTCGACCCGCCCCTCATCAAGAGCCAACCGATCCAGAAAAGCGGGCGGATGACGCTCCGCCTTCGCGTCCGCCAGATCGAGCGCGTTGGCCGAGAGAATTGGCGTTCGTTCGCTCCAGAGCGCGTCCGCCATCGCGGCAAGCGCCCGGTTCTTCACCTCGGACGACACCACGGCCAGAGCCCGAGCTGCCGGCCGCGCGGCCGTTGCGAGCTCCCGGACCATGTTCGCAATCACGGCTTTATCCCTCATTCATGGTCCTATGTTCCAAGTGCCAAATTCCAAGCTGAAAACCCAGAGGATCAGGGGTCCTAACTCAAAACCTCGCACCCCGCACCCCGCACCTCGCACTGTCCTTACTCTAGTATTACCAGGTTATCCCGGTGAACCACTTCGTCGAATGGCTTGGTGCCCAACGCCTCTTCGATCTGCGCGCTCTTGAGGCCCTTGATTCGATCCACCTGCTCGGCATCGTAATTGGCAACGCCTCTGGCAAACTCTTCTCTATCGGTATTACACAGGCTGACGACCTCGCCGCCCTCGAACCCCCCAGTGGCCGACACGACCCCTGACGGCAAGAGACTTTTGCCACCATGGACCAATGCTTCTCTGGCGCCGTTGTCCACGGTAATCCTCCCCAAGGGCTGACTTGCAAACGCCAGCCAGCGCTTCCGGCTCCGCATTCTCGAGGACGACGCCTGGAACAGGGTGCCGACCGCCTCACCACGGAGGATCCGCGCGAGGATCCCTTCAGCCAAGCCGTTCGCGACGATGGTGGGGATTCCGGAGGCCGCGGCCCGGCGAGCCGCCTCCACCTTTGTCACCATCCCTCCCGTACCAAGCTCGGTCCCTGAATCAGCAGCCCAGAAGGATAGCTCCCCTGACCGGCGGGGCACCTGTGGGATGAGGCTCGCGCTCGGGTCCTTTCTCGGATCGGCCGTATACAGCCCGTCCAAGTCGGTCAGGATCACCAAAAGATCCGCCCCGACCAGCGTCGCCACCAGCACCGAGAGATTATCGTTATCCCCGAACCTGATCTCCTCCACTGACACCGTGTCATTCTCGTTGATGATGGGCAGGACGCCCAAATGGAGGAGAGTGAACAGGGTATTGCGCGCGTTGAGGTAACGCGGCCGGGACCGGAAATCCTCCTGAGTCAGCAGGAGCTGTGCAACCCGCTGGCCATACGGATCGAACGCCTCTTCGTAGTGGCGCATGAGCAGGCTCTGGCCAACGGCTGCGGCGGCCTGCTTTAATGGGATGCTGCCAGGCCGCTCTCCAAGACCAAGCCGCCCCATCCCTGCCAGAATCGCTCCCGAGGAGACCAGGACGATCTGCCGCCCCTCCTCCCTGAGCAAGGAAAGCTCGCGGCAGATCCGCTCCAGTGTTGGCCGGTGCAGGCCGATATTCCCTTTTGAGAGGACGGCCGACCCGACCTTGACCACTAACCGCTTCGCATCCCGAACAGCGGCCGCACGAAGGTCCAGGGATTGCGTGTCTGCTCTACTCATGGAACGATTGACGGCTTGCGCTTGACGGTTGACCGCCGACGGCTGACCGCCGACGGTTTATCGTTTGCCACTCCCGGCCCCGACACCTCTGAACCGTGAACTGTGAACTCTGAACTATGAACTCCTTGGAGCTGGGCGGCCGTATACTGGACGAGAGCCTCAACCCCTTCACCTGTCATAGCAGATATCGGGAAGAGCGGGATGCCCCGCTCTGCACAGAGAGCAGTGAGCGCGGGCAGGCGAGCACCATGGGGAAGGTCGATCTTATTGGCGGCGATCACGCGTGCCCGCTGGAGCAGCGCCGGATCGAAGGCCCGAAGCTCTCCCTCCACCACCGACAGCGCCTCCAATGGGTCCCTCGCATCGTCGGAAACATCGATCACATGCACCAACAGGCGAGTCCGCTCGATGTGGCGCAGGAAGCGAATGCCAAGGCCTGCCCCGGTGGCCGCTCCCTCGATCAATCCGGGGATATCAGCGACCACCAATGCACCAAGCGGGTCGATCTCAACGGTTCCGAGGTGGGGTGTGAGGGTCGTGAAAGGATAAGCCGCCACCTTCGATTGGGCGGCCGTAATGCAACACAGAAGAGCAGATTTTCCGGCGTTGGGAAGGCCGATGAGGCCGACATCGGCCAGCAATTTCAGGGTGAGTTGCAGCAGTCGCTGCTCGCCTTCCCCACCCGGCTGGGCCATGCGTGGGGCCTGGCGAGTGGCGGTGGCGAAGCGGGCGTTGCCCCGACCGCCCTTCCCGCCCTGGGCGACCAGCACCTGTTCTCCATCGTGGATCAGGTCGGCCAAGAGCTCGCGCGTTTCGGCGTCCTCGACAATTGTGCCAAGGGGGACCGAGATGATCAGGGTGGCGCCTCGCCGGCCGTGCATCGTTTTGCCGCGGCCGTGCGCACCGTTTTCCGCCAGATACTGCTGTTGGTACCGCTGGTCGCTGAGGGTTCGGTACGAACGACTGGCGACGAGATACATGCTCCCACCGTCGCCTCCGTCACCCCCGTCGGGTCCGCCCCGTGGGACATAGGCTTCTCGCCGAAAGCTGATGCAGCCCCGGCCACCATCCCCTGCCTTGACCCGAATGCGGGCCTCATCGACGAACATCAAGCTAGTGCCGTTCCAACTTGTTCGGACAAATGGCAAGACTACGCGACGACCGATCCAGGTGCCCCCAGGCCATTTTATCGTTAAGCAGATAATGTTGGAACGGCACTAGGTCGTCAGACACCCGTGATGCTAATGAAGCGGCCCTGTCCCCCGCGTCGCTCGATCGTCACGACCCCGGACACCTTGGCGAACAGGGTATCGTCCGAGCCGATCCCGACATTCTTGCCCGGTTTGAAGCGGGTGCCCCGCTGGCGGATCAGGATGCTGCCCGCCGGCACCACCTGCCCTGCACCAGCCTTCATTCCCAGCCGCTGACCGGCGCTATCCCGGCCGTTGCGGGAACTTCCCATCCCCTTCTTATGTGCCATCGCCTACCTCCGACGAGAGTTCATAGTTCGTAGTTCATAGTTCATAGTTTCCTGTCTATGAACCCTGAACACTGAACCCTGAACTTTGTCCCCTAAACCCTGATTTCCTTGATTCTCACCGTCGTTTGCGCCTGACGGTGACCCTGCGTGCGTCGATACCGCTTCCGCCGTTTGAATTTGAAGACAGTGATCTTTGGCCCACGCCCCTGCCGGACGATCTCGCTCAACACACTGGCGCCTTGCAGGTACGGGGTGCCTACCTTCACCTGGTCTCCATCGGCCACCAGCAGGACTTTTGATAGCTCGATCTGACTGCCGGCCTCGCCCTCGATCCGCTCCAGCGCCACCAAGGCGCCAGGGGTAACCCGCTGCTGCTTGCCTCCCGACTCGATGATCGCGTACACCGTTTGCTCCTCCGATGATCAAAGACCGCCAAACAATTTCCCCAGAAGTTGGCAGGCGCTGTGCCGGATCATGAAACGAGCATTCCCGGGTACGTCGCCCCGGTCCGGGAGCCCGTCCCGGGATCTCGGACAGGGAGTACCCCGGTGGCCAGCAACGCCGCTAGGCGAAGTTAATTGGACGGCACTAGGCCAACAAACACGGAGAGGAGGCTTATCGCCTCCTTCTCGATGATGCCATATCGCTGTCAAAGCGTATTCTAGGCAGCTCCGGCCGCCCTGTCAAGCAGAACCAACCGGGGATAGTTCAGAGTTCAGGGTTCATAGTCAAAAACTCTGAACTACGAACTATGAACGCATTTTCTTTCCGGCCAGCTTCCTCTCCAGGAACAGGGCGCCCCTGATGACTCGGCCGTTCGGGGCGATACTCCAGGTGCCGTGTCCCACGACGGTAAGCTGAATCGGGATCCCGCAGCGCTTGGCCTCGCCGAGCAGGCGCCGGACCAGCCCCTCCGGCCCGTCGTCCGCCTGCCATTCCCCTCGATACGCCAGAGAGGGCTCGGAGCACACGATCTCGACCTTCATGCTACCCTTCGAGCAACTGATACTTCCCTGGCGCCAGCGATTCTTCCGGAACAAGGACGATCTCCCCGCCGTAGGTCTGCTGAAGCCCTTCGACCATCTCGCCGTCCTCCGCCTGAATCCAGCCGATCAGATCGGGATGGGCGCGAATCCGCACGCGGAGGACACGCTTCTGGAACAGCCGCCACTCCACCTCCCGAAGGACCTGATGAGCGATGGAGGGGGTCGAACGGGTATAGCCGAGACCTCCGCAGGCCGGGCACGCAGCGCTCAGCGCCTTGTTCAGCCCCTGGCGGACCCGCTTCCGCGTCATCTCGACCAAACCCAGCTCCGACAGGAGCGAGACGTTGGTGGGAGAGCGGTCAGGCTTCAGCGCCTCCTTCAGCTCCTGGAGGACCCGATCCCGGCTCTCCTGCCGGGCCATGTCGATGAAGTCGATGATGATGATGCCACCGAGGTCTCGCAAGCGCACCTGGCGCGCGACCTCCCTGGCCGCCTCCAGGTTGGTCTTGAGGACCGTCTCCTCAAAATCGTGTTTCCCGACATACTTCCCGGTGTTGATGTCGATGGAGACCAGGGCCTCGGTCTCCTCCAGCACGATATAGCCCCCTGACTTGAGCCAGACCTTGTGTCGCAGCGCCTTCTCAACCTCCCGTTCGATACCGAACGACTTGAAGATCGGCTCGTCTTCGGTATAGAGGAACAGGTGCGACTTCAGATCAGGGTGCAGTGAGTCGGCGTATTCCAGACACCGCTCGTATTCGGTCGGGCTGTCCACCACCAGGCGGACCACCTCTTTCGTGAAGAGGTCGCGGAAGATCCGGAAGATCAGGTCCAGATCCTTCTGCACCAGCGCCGGAGCTGTGAGGGTTTCCGCCCTGCTCTTGATCTTCTTCCAGAGAGAGCGGAGAAACTCCAGATCGGCGGCGATTTCTGCCTTCCCCTTGCCGATCCCGGCGGTCCTGACGATGACCCCCTCCCGCTGCGGATTGATGTCCTCGACGATCTGCTTCAACCGGGATCGCTCTGTCTCGTTCTCGATCTTTCGGGAGACGCCGATGTGTTGCTCGGTCGGCATGTAGACCAGGTAGCGGCCAGGCAGGGTGATGTGGGACGTGATGCGAGCCCCCTTGGTCCCGAGCGGTTCCCTGGCCACCTGAGCCAGGACCTCCTGGCCTTCCTTTAACAGTTCCTCGATGGTGGCCTGTGGGCGTCGGCCGCGGGCGAAGCTGGGCCTCGGCTCCTCGGGAAGCGGTTCGCCGGGCTCGCCTTCCTCACCGAGGTTCAGGAGGCGCTCATACTCCTCCAGATCCTCGAAGATGTCCCGGACGTACAGAAAGGCATCCTTT
>JBGQIR010000067.1:0-8418 GCA_041498535.1 Methylomirabilis sp. (SeqCode) | reverse complement strand
TCGTGGGCGGCCCGATACCGACGACGTAGCCCTCGACCATGTTGTCGGACAGCCCGCCTCCGGCCCCGTACCCCCCAAAGAAGTTGGCCACCCACACGCCCGGCGTGGCCTCGCTACCCAGCGTGTACTCGGAACCGTCCACCACGAACTGCCAGACTCCGTCCCAGGTGCCGCCCGCGCCCAGCGTGAAGTTGACGGTGAACTGCGAGCTATTGTCCATGGCAGTGATGTAGTTCGTACCCCCGAAGCCGCCGTCATAACCGGAAGCCAAACGCGTCCCAGGACAGTCGCCCACCCAGGCCCCGGCCGCATTGAACGTGGAACTCGTAAACACGCCGGCCGGCTGATCCATGATCATGTATAGGGGGTTGGCGGCCGTCGACCCTGCCTCGGAGCCGCTGGCGTCCCAGAACCAGACGTGGTTCGACGCAGTGTACGGAGCTGCACCGAAGACCCCGTTGGGTGCAGACACGCCCCAGCCAGTCTGCGTGGTGGCTCCGCTGTCAATCGTGTAGAGCCCGGTGCCGCCGACCACGGGCATGGCGCGCACCGCCCAAAGCCCCCACTGGTTAGTCGCGTTGCTCAACGGGGCTCCGGCCGCACTCATGACGGTCTTGACGTCTGACGCCGTAAACGAAAAGGAGGCCGCTTTCAGAGCCACATCACCTTGAGGTCCTTCTCGACGGACCTGAACTCGGGATCGCCGGTGTAGAGGTCAGCTTTCCCCTGCTTCGCCAAAGCGGCAGCGAAGCAGTCGGCCAGTGACATTCTTCTGGTTGCCTTGATCTCCCCAGCCAGTTCTGCGAGAGCTTGGTCGACTGGAACAACCTCGAGAGGGAGACCGAGGAGTTTGTGCCGAACCTCACTCCAGCGCCCTGCCCCGACTTTTCGTTCCACCATATACCTGACCTCTGCCCAGTTCGGCGCGGCGATAAGAAGAGCTTGGTCTGCCTGAGCAGCCTTCTCGAAGAGATGGAGCACTTTGTCGTAGCCCTTCTCTTGGAAAAGGAAGGCGAGAACAGCGTAGCTATCGAGCACCGACCTTTTCAGCCGAAGCCTCCTCTCGTTCCTTGTCGCGAGCCCGCTCTTTCAGTAGATCTTCAGTGACAGGCGTCTCGCTCTTGAGCATGCCGCAGACCCCGCGGATGTATTCCGGGGTCACCGGCTGAAACACGATCTCGTCCCCACGCTCAATGAAGCAGATTTTGGTCCCGGGCTTGATCCCGTACTTCCGTCGAAGTCGCGATAAAACCACCAGTTGTCCCTTGCTTGTCACATGTGCGGTGTCCATTTGAACATCCTCCCCGAAGATTGGCGTTGTCTTACTATTTCAGCTTTGTAAGACTTTGTCAAGAAGTTCTTCCACTCCGTGACACCGTCGGAGTAGCCTCTAGAATGAACCAGAGCATCACACCTCTCTAGACTCCGAGACAGACGCAACCCGGAGAAAGTACTCGTTGTGATTGGAATGGCTGGGAGAAACAGGTGTTCCGACAGGACACGTAAAGGGAGGTGACTGCCGCAGGCAGCAGGGGGGGGGAAGGGTTAGCCCTTTTCGCCGGCAAGCCTGACAAACTCCAGTTGCTGCCCCGCCAACAGGACGGTGCCCTCTTCGACCTCGCGGCCGTCCACGACGGCCACGGCTTGTGGGCTGATATTGAGGGCCTGGCGGAGCGCCTGGCGGATATCGGCAACCGTCCGGCCCGCGAGGTTTGCCTCAAGGGAATGGACACCGTACAGCACCCGCACCTGGTCTTGAGCCTTAGTCTGGCCCGCCACCTTCGTCCTGGTAATTCCCTTAAGCTGACCTTCGCTCATCGGTCGCTCCCTCCGTCGCTGGGAACGCGGGCCACAGGCTGAGCCCTCCCCCCCACAATATCCAAGTACACCTCCCCATACCGTAGCCGCGCCGACCTCCAGGCGTAGAAGGCGTTTAGCATGGCCGAAGCGACCGTGAGATTCATGAACAGGAGCTGAGGGGCAGCGGCGGCAGCCAGCTCCTCGCAGGACATCTCGGCGGGCGACTTGTCCTTCGGTTCAGCGATCTCCGGGTGGAAGCGGGTCAGCGGCAAGGTGATGTCCCGGCCGTCCTGGCGGACGTACACCTGGACGTTGCCATCGGTAAAGTCGTTGCCGCCTGAGATCAGGACCACATCCGACAACTCCTCGCAGCGGCGGCTGACCAGGCGCCGCGTGGCGTGATTGTCCACCGCGAGGAACACCAGATCGCCGGGCCTGATCACGTGGGTGAGGTTCTCGGCCGTGACAAACTCCGGGATGGCGCGAAACGAGATGTCAGGGACGCTCCGGGCCAGCTCGGTCGCTTTCACCTTGGCCTTATTGCCGAGGGCCTCGAAGCTCTGGCGACCAGCGTTCTTGGACTCAAAGGCATCACCGTCCACCAGGGTGATCCGAACGTCCTCGCCAGTGACCTTCCTTTCCGAGTGGAGGTATCGGGCCAAAAAGGGCGCCAGGGCGCAGCCGATGCCGCCGATGCCGATCAGTTTGATCTCGATGCTTCCCGGCATAGCGAAACGATCACCTCAGACGGACGACGGGCGCCCCTCGGCATCGCTATCACGCGGCACCGCCTCGAGGTCCACGACCTGGAGCGTCCGTTCACGGACACTGACGGGCGGGACACCCGGCACAGCGTCCTCGAAGACATCAGATGGCTTGAGGGTGAACCGGCGGCCGTCTACCACTAGGGAGCAGACGACACTCGCCTCCCCATCGAGGTTGCCGATGGTCATATGCAGGCCGTCGTCGTGCCGCTCGTCCTCGTCGTCCAGCTCGGAATGGAAGGCATCGGCCGCGGCGTGGCTATGGATCGTGCCCACTCGCACCCATCCGGCCGGTGTCGGGCCGATCTCGTAGCGGCAGTGCCCGCCGGCCACCTGCTGTTTCGGGATCTTCAGTTCGTAGCGACGGTCTTCCTGATTGAAGTAGAGGAGTACCACCGCCTCCGCGCGATGAACCCGGAAGACCTCACGGAAGAACGCCACGATGTCAGCCAGGATGGCGGCCGGGATAGGCGGAAGCAGCAGCCGGGCCCCCTCCTGCTCGGGCATCAACCAGCTCAGGCCCTTGATCCTTGTCCTGGCGTGGAAGAGGGGATTCCTCTTCACCTGGAAGAGCCCGTCCCGCGTGACCACATAATAGATCGGGTCGTCCGGCTCCTCGAATCCATCCTCTTTCAAATAGACGGGGAACATCAGGTCACGTCGTTCAAGCGATAGAGGAGATCGGCCAGGTCCGACGCATCATCGAGGGGGCGCACGGCGCCTCGCCACTCCAGCAGGTGCTCGCCGGCCTTGCGAAGACTGAGTCCTGTCTCTTCCCATTGAACGCCGAGCGGAAAGAGCGGGTCTGCTGCCGTGGCGATCTCCCAACTATCAAGGGTTGCGATGCGGCCGTCCAGTGCGGCGGCACGGCGGAAGCAGTTGCTCTCGATGTCCAGATTGAACCCGGCACTCCAGAAGAACTCGATCGCCGTCTGCGCCTGCCCGCACACCGTGAGGTCATCGAACGGGGGCCGGCCCCGAAGGCAGACCCGGCACTTGGCCAAAGGGCTTTCGCTGGCCGATATGTTCCAGAGGTTGGGCATAGAGAGCGCATCTTCCTCAGACACCAACGGCGCGTTCCGATAGTAGAGGCGCATCTCCTCGAATGAGCCCCGGTGAAACAGGAGCAGGTAGATTGTATACGGAAATGCCAGGTTACTGTGGCGATAGCTGCCGGGTGTATCCATGGCTTTCTCGCTCCAGCCGACCCACCGCACCTGGGGCGGATGCTCGACGGCGATGACCAGCGCTGGGCCACGGACGATCGCCCATCGGGCGCCGGGCGGCAGCAGCGGGACTTGCTGAAGGAAGCGTTGGGGAGTGGACGCGGCGATCTCCAGCAGGAAATCGCGGAGGCTCACCTGCCGATCGATTGCAGCGGCCCCATCCGGTGACGACCGGTAGAGACGCACGGACCTGCCCTTGATCTCGATAGTCTCTTCAGGCTCGGGCATCTGTCAGGCCGCTCCGCCGCCCTCGCGGGATTCCCACGCCTCCACGAGATCACGCCGGCCTTCAGGCAGGAATTGCCGGGAGGAGCAGAGGGCGAGCGCCGCCCGCTCCTGTGCCTCGATGGAGTGCCGGTCCTGAAATGGGATGAAGTCGTCCACCGCCCAGCGGTAATCCTCGAGCGCAATCGCCTCCGCTCCACGCCATCGAGCCCGACGATACGCCCGGAAGGTGATCTCCTCGATGTCGGCTCCGGAAATCTGACCCTGGTGGCGCCGCTCGCAGTGCTCGACGATGGAAGAAAAGTCGCTGACCTCGCAGGGGAAGTCGTGCTTTCTCGGCATGACCTCGAAGATGCGAGCCTTGTCGGCCGCATCAGGCATCAGCAGTGGGATCCGCTCGCTGCTTCTGCCCGAGCGTTTCTCCGCCGCGTCCAGGCGGTCCGGTCGGTTACTGATCCGGATCCAAAGGACTTGTCCCTGGATCGCGGGGTCGCCCGTGAAGGCGAAGCGCATCTGCCTGATCCGATTGCCCACGCCCGAGTCCCCGCTGTACTCGTCGCGCATCTGCTCGCTCTGGTCCGCCTCATCCTCCAGCACCACCACCGGGGTCATCGAGCGCAACGCCTGTAGAATCCGCCAGTAGTTACGTTCCGACTGTCCCACCCATCTCTCCCGGGGATTGACGATCTTCACGAAGTTGAAGCCGCACTCCTTGGCCAGGGCCTCTGCCAGGGCCGTCTTCCCCACGCCGGGTGGCCCCAGGAGCGTGATGCCCCGTGGCACCAGCTTGTGGTCTCCGTCCTTGATCGCCTGGATGACGCGACGCATGTACGTCTTTACCGCCTCCATTCCGCCGATGGCGTCCAAGCCTGACGTGGGCTCCAGCACCTCGATCATCCCATGCAGCTCTCGCTTGAGGATTTCTCGCTTGCGCTCCGTGACCTCATGATAGGTCAGTGGGGCCCTACGTCCTGTCACATAGCGACATAGCGCCCTCAGATGAAGGCGCGAAAGGCCGGCGGTGACATGCGCCAGTTGCTCGGGAGTCATCGTCATCGTGAACCCGTTCTCCGCCCGGAGGTGTTGTATGTACCCTGCCCGCTCCGCCACCGTGGGCAGCGGCACCTCGATCGCCTCGACTCGCGAGGCTGGACCCCGGAGCTGCGCGTGCAGGTCGGCCAGGTTGCCCACGGTGAGGATGATGGCCACTCCGGAGTGGAGGATCTCGGGATCTGCGGCCCAGCGAAGGAGGGTCACCAGGTTGGTCCGATCGTCATCGCTCATCGCTGACAGATCGGCGTCCGGGACGAGCGTCTCGGCGTAGCCGATCAACACCAGGAGCGAGGGTCCCTCCCTGGCGCCGAAGCAGCCGGACCGGATCGCTGTCTCGAGGAGCGCAAGGACCTTGGTCGGGTGAGTCGGCAGCTCGCGTTCCGGCGGAACCTCTTGACCCAGCGCGGTGAGAGCCCGACGCTTTGCCGCCTCGGCCTCATTGGTGAGGCCAGTGACCTTCCGGAAGAGCGCCTCTGCGGCGGAATCGGAAAAATGCAGACCGCGGGAGCGATCGTACACGATCATCCGCTCATCGACTGCCAGCCAGCGTCCCAGAAAGTTCGGGAGGGACACGAACTGATCGCCGAAGCGAACCTCATCGCCAACGTTGTAGTGGAGGACAAAGAGAGAGGTCATCCGGGCGTCGATCCGCTCTTTCAGCTCGCGTGCCCAGCGCGGGATGTCCGGTCCCCCAGTGCCAACTTTCTGTTCTTGCTGATCCTCGGCTTTCATCTTAGCCTTCCAACGTAAATCTCTATCCTACTCGACAAGCACGACAACCTCTGGACGAGGACACTCTGCTTCTAGCCGCTTTAGGTGCATCACCATCTCCACTCGCCGGGTCTCCTCAGCAAAACCAGGCCCTTATGCTAACGCAGCCCAGTGTTCGCAGTCAACGATCTTCTCTCGTGATCTTCTCTCGTGACAGCACTGTGCTTGACCCAGCCATCCTTACGATGTACACTCTAATTACATATTTGTGATGTATACTAGGATAGGAGTAGAAGATGGCCAGGACGAAGCGCAGGTTGAACCTCCTTATCGATTCCGACTTGCTGACTCGACTGCAAGAGGTGGCGCGGCAAAAAGACCTCTCGGTTTCCTGGCTCATCAGGAAGGGCGCTGAACTTCTCCTCGACAGAACGGCGGACAAAAGCATTAGCTCCCAGCGCAAACTGCCCGCCACTTCAAAGAGAAAGTCGCCCATCGACGATCCCATCTTAAGAATCATCGGCTTGTTTAGGGGGCCAACGCTCTCAAGTCGGGCGATAGACAGGGAGCTGCATGGCACAGAACGCAGATGAGGCTCCTCATCGACACCTGGGGTTGGTACACTCTCGGCAACGTAAAAGAGCTAAGGCACAAGAAGGTCAAGACCTTCTATGAGCAGTCGCGCCAGGCAGGATCTGTCATCTACACCACTGACTATATTCTCGATGAAACGATCACTCTCCTCTATCGGCGAATCTCGGGATTCACCGCCCGATCCTTCACGCAAGGGATAATGATCGCAATTGAACGGGGATTCCTCCGACTCGAGGAAATCACCTCCTCTCGCTTCAAGCGAGCCTGGGAGTTACGCCAGCGCTTTCACGACAAGCCGACGATCTCCTTCACCGATCTTACTTCAATCGTGGTTATGCAGGATTTGAGGCTGACACAGGTTCTTACGGATGATGCCCACTTCTCACAAGTCGCCATGGGCTTTCAGACCTTACCGTAGAATGAGGATCAGCCCTAAGGCTTCCCTCCCCGACAGAGACGGGCAAGCGCAACAGACATGACACGGGTACCGTCGATTACTCAGTGATGTGGCCAATCGAATGCGAGATCGAACAAACAAGCGCAAAGAGGCAATGACCGGTTTGCAGGCTTCATGAACCCAATGCGCTGAACGAGGCGACCCTCAGTTCAACGGCTTGAGAGCTTCAAGCACAGGCAGAATGCAACTGGACAGGACGTGAAAACAAGATACACCTACTCTTGCAGATCATCCCTCGTCACCGATCAGCGCCGGACGATGGGGTTTGGCGACTGTGAGATTATCCTTCTTGAACCCGGCGGCGGGGAAAAGACCGTCTGCCGTCTCTGGGTCACCGTTCCGGGAAGGTACTCAGACAACGAGGCGCTTGCGCATGAGGTCTGTTCCTTTGTGGCAAACTACTTGACGATTACACATGACGATGCCCGATTTCTGATCCTCCATGAAACCGAAAGAGTTGAGATCGACGACAGCGGAGAATCCGTAAGCGGACCGCGGGTGTTGGGCGGCAGTGTGCCCGCTTTCTCATCCGCCATTGGTCGGCTCGACGAGACTACGTTGACACCAGAAGCCATTGCGAGCTTCGATGGCATGGGAGATCCGCTCTCTGCCTATACAGATGGACTCGATGCGATATCGGAACTCGACAAATTCAGACATTTCTATCGGGTCATCGAGTGGAAGTTCGATCCTGGGAAGAAAACGAAGAATGTGTCTGCCAAGGAGAGCCTGAGAAAGTCGCAGCTTCCGAAACTCATAGAGAAGCTGTTAGAAAAGCACGAGCAAATGCAATACAATCCGCAGTTTTTTGACGCTAAATCGCGACGGGATCACATCGACCTGATAGTAGACCTGAGAAACCAGTGTAGCCATCTTCGAAAAGGAAACTTCGGCTATTCAACACAAGATTTGCAAGAGTTGCGCGACATCAGGACATGGATTCCTTTAATCCAAAGAATAGCTAAAGCGATCGTGATGCGAAAAACCGAGCAGCTTAATCCCTGATACCCTGTTCAATTCGTTTTGACGATGGCGCATACTGCTGTTCGAACCCCAGGATAGGATCGGATGAGCCCCGGGAGATTACGAAAGCCACAGCGGTTTGGATGACATCGTTGCGGGAAGCGGATGAATGCCGACTACCGAGGAACTCAAGGATGAGGAGCGTCGCCTAAGGCAGCTCCAACTCGTGGTTGGTCTGACGATGAGCGTGATCAGCCAGACCAGGCTCTCGCTGGAAGAGGCGTCCCGGATGGTGGCCGGCGTGAGGCAGTTGGCGCTGAAACTCTTTCCCGGGAAAGAACTGGCCTTCGATCTGATCTATCAGCCCCGCTTCCGCAGGCTTCTTGCCGAGCGGTTCAGCCTCCATTGAGACCATCGCCCCCCTTCGACAATCCAGCCGATGAAAGCACAAAAGCAGCACCGGAGAGATGCACCGGATCTGCTCCTCGGCGCCCACATGTCGATCGCAGGAGGGGTGGACCTGGCACCATTGAGAGGACAGCAGGTCGGCTGTCGGACGATTCAGCTCTTTACGAAAAGCAGCAACCAGTGGCGCGCCAGGCCATTGCCGCTGGAGGAGATCGAG
>JBGQIR010000066.1:0-8424 GCA_041498535.1 Methylomirabilis sp. (SeqCode) | reverse complement strand
GACGTGGGCGACCTGATCGAATACCGCCTTGCTCATCAGGACCTTCTCGCTGGCTTGGTCAAGATCACGCTGCCCGGGAAACTGGTGGAGGGGCTCGATAAGTCGATCTGGCTCGGCGAGGGAAGCCGCGTCGATTTCACGGCCGCGCTGAAGGGCGGCGTGCTGATTGGCAGGAACACACACGTCGGGCCGAACGTTCACATCGCCCGCAGCACCATCGGGGACAACTGCGTCATCGAGGAGGGCGCCTCCATCACCGGGTCGATCCTCTGGAATAACGTCTTCGTCGGAGCGCGCGCCAGCCTGAAGGAGAACGTCGTCGGCCGCGGGAGCGAGATTAAGGCAAGGGCTCGCCTCTTCGAGGGCGCCCTGATCGGCGATCAGTGCAAGGTTGGGGAGGGATCAGTGGTCAAGGCCGATGTCAGGGTCTGGCCACACAAGATGGTGGAGGATGGGGCCATCCTCTCCGCTAGCCTGGTCTGGGGTCAGAAGTGGTCGCGGTCCCTTTTCGGCGCGTATGGCATCACGGGCTTGGCGAATTTCGAGATCTCCCCCGAGTTTGCCGCAAAGCTGGGGGCTTGCTTTGGGGCGACCCTCCGAATGGGCGCGATTGTCCGCACCAGCCGCGATAATCACAAGACGTCTCACATGATCAAGCGCGCGATAATCTCTGGTCTCCTCTCGGCGGGCGTAGATGTCCATGATTTTCGTGTCTGCCCCATCCCGGTGGTCCGGTACCAGATGGCCTCGCACGGCGCGATGGGTGGAGTCCACGTCCGAAAGTCCCCGTATGATTCGGACCTGATCGACATCAAATTCTTTGACGAGCGCGGCATGGACATCTCGTCCAGTCGGGAAAAGAGCATCGAGCGGCTCTTCTTTCGAGAGGATTTCCGCCGCGCCAAGGTCGAGGAGATCGGTCGCCTCTCCCTCCCCGTCTACGACGTGGAGTTTTACAAGCACGGGATGTCGAGCTTTATCGATCGGGACGCGATCCGCCAGCGCAGCCTCCGGATTGTCATCGACTACGCGTATGGGTCTTCGTCAATGATCTTTCCTCAGATCCTGGGCGACCTGGGGTGCGAGGTGATCGCCCTGAACGCGTACATGGACGAGACCAGGATCACCAAGAGTGGGGAGGAGTTTCAGCGTTCGCTGCGGCAACTCTCGGAGATCGTGAGGAGCCTGGGAGCCGATTTAGGAATCATGCTCGACACTGGGGCAGAGAAAATCTTCCTGGTGGATGACCGGGGCGATCTGCTGACGGACGACATGGCGCTCGCGCTCGTGGCTCTCCTGGTGATGCGGACTCATCCTCCCGGGGTGATCGGTATTCCCATCTCCGCCAGCTCGGCTATTGAGGAGCTCGCCCGTGACCACGGCTTTCAGGTCCTTCGGACGCAAACCGCTCCGCGCTCCGCTACCGAAGGGGCGACCAAGGAAGACGTCCTCTTCGTGGGCGACGGTCTCGGCGGCTTCATCTTTCCCCGATTCCAGCCGGCCTTTGACGGGATGCTCGCCACCCTTAAGCTCCTGGAGATGTTAGCGGCTCAGAATGTCCGGCTCCATGAGCTCATCCGGTTCATCCCCCAGCGTTTCACATGCCGCAAGCAGGTCCCATGCCCCTGGGAGCGGAAAGGCGGGACAATGCGGGCGCTCATCGCCGCAACCGCAGAGGACCAAGTCCAGTTGGTGGACGGGGTCAAGGTGCATCTAGGCAACGATTGGGTCATGCTCTATCCGGATCAGGACCGCCCCTATTTCCACATCATCGCTGAGGCCCACACGCGGTCGAAGGCCGAGGCCCATGCGGCGCGCTATCAGGACGTGCTCGCGCAGTGCATGAAGCAACCCGGAGTGGAGGCGGTCGCGTGAAGCCGATCAGGTTCGGGACCTCCGGCTGGCGCGACATTATTGCCGACAACTTCACCTTCGCCAATGTCCGCCTGGTGACGCGGGCCATCGCCGAATATGTGTTGGCCGAGGGGGGACCCGAGCCGCGGGTCGTCGTCGGGTACGATACCCGCTTTCTCTCGGAAGATTTTGCAGCCGAGGCGGCGGCGGTTCTGGCGGCTCACGGCATCCACACCTTCCTGTGTGACCGGGACGTGCCGACACCTGTGGTCGCCTATGAAGTGATCCGCCGCGGCGCCGCAGCCGGTCTCAACGTCACCGCCAGCCATAACCCGCCTGAATACAACGGACTGAAGTTCTCGGGCCCATCGGGCGGCCCAGTGCAGCCAGCGATCACCGATCGAATCGAGGCCCGAGTGCTGGAACTGCTAGCGGAGCTGGAGGCCCCCTGCCCGCCGCTTGAGGAAATGGAGGCCAAGGGGTTGGTGGTTCGCATCGACCCGCGGCCTGCCTACCTGGCCCGACTGCGGGAGTTGGTGAATTTCAGTGAGATTGCTGCAGCGCGTTTGAAGGTGGCGGTCGATCTGCTTTATGGAACGGCCCGGGGCTATCTGGACCAGCTCCTGCTCGAGGCCGGGTGTGAGGTGCACACCATGCACGGCTCACGAAATCCGGCTTTCGGGGGTCACGCGCCGGATCCCTCAGAGGAGAACCTTCAGGGGTTGGCGGCGGTTGTGCGGTCTGGCGGATTCCATCTCGGGCTGGCTGCGGACGGCGATGCCGATCGATACGGCATCCTCGATAGGGACGGCAGCTTCATCGAACCGAACTATATCCTGGCCCTCCTCCTTCAGCACCTGATCAAGACCCGCGGGCGACGTGGAGGCGTCGCGCGATCGGTGGCCACAAGCCATCTGGTGGATGCGGTGGCCAGGCACCAATCGGTCCCGGTGTATGAGACGAAGGTCGGCTTCAAATACCTGGGCGATTTCATCACCCAGGGAAAGGTCGTGCTGAGCGGCGAGGAGAGCGCTGGCCTGTCGATCGAGGGTCATGTGCCTGAAAAGGACGGAATCCTCGCCGTCCTCCTCGTAGTCGAGATGGTCGCCATGGCCGGGGGGCGGAGCGTGCAAAGCCTCTTGGAGGCGCTCTATGCCGAGGTGGGAACCGTGATTCGCGCCCGCCGGCTGAACCTCCATCTGTCGCACGAGCAGCAAGAGCGCTTGGCGGGGCGTCTCAAGGACCTCCCTGCGCGAGTGGCCGGGCTGCGGGTGGTGGATGTCGTGACACTAGAAGGATCGAAGCTGCTTCTCGAAGATGGCAGTTGGATCCTCGTGCGGCCCTCAGGTACAGAGCCGGTGGTGCGGCTGTATATCGACGCGCATTCCGAGGAGCAGATTGAAGAGTTGACGACAGCGGCGCGGGAGCTCCTGGGGATATAGTGTCGTTCCAACTTGCTGCGGCTAATAGCCGACAGGTGTCCTGCAAGGGCGATCGCTGTACTTGGCCTCACCATTTGGCGTAAAGAGGTGGAACGGCACCAATGGCACGGAAGGGGGCGACGGACTAGCGATGCGGGCGGGAGAGGTAATCTCTAGCGCTCAGGGGGAGCTTACAGCAGCCAGGGTTGCGCGCAAGCGGCGCCTTCTCTTCATTGCGGCTCTCGCCATTCTGATCGCGTTTCTCTCCGTCGGCGGGAATCGGAGCCTCATCAGGATCTACCGGATGAATAAGACCAGGGCTGAGCTTCATCGAGAGATCGAACGAGTGAAGCAGGGGAATCAAGAGTTGGGCAAGAAGGTCCATTCCTTGACGAATGATCCAGGACGGGTCGAGTCAATCGCCCGGGAGGACCTCGGGTTGGTCAAGCCCGGTGAGGTGGTGTACCAGTTCGGTTACGCAAAGTCAACCCCCGCCCCACGTGCCTCCCCTCGCTGAGAAGAGAGCCCAGATCTTACGGGCTTCGTCAGACCCCGCCAGAGCACCCCACTTCCCCAAAATTTCTTGCCAACTCCCCGTTACCTGACTATACTGGGTGTTTGTGTGATCGCGGGGCCTGATTTTGCCGCCGTCAAAGATTGGCACGGCCTTATGGCGAGGGAGAAGTTGCGGTGAAACGTGTGAGCATCCTTGGCTCCACAGGCACGATCGGGGCCAAGGCTCTGGCGATGATCGATCCTCACCCCGATTCCTTCGAGGTGGTGGCCCTCGCGGCCAGGAGTAACATCGATCTTCTGGAGCGACAGATCAGGCACTTCTCCCCCCGCCTCGTTGCCGTCGGGACCCCAGAGGCCGCCAAGACATTGAAGGGCCGTGTGGCGGACCTGCCCGTCGAGATCGAATGGGGAGTCGAGGGATTGCTGAATGTCGCCACGGTGCCCGAGGCGGACATCGTCCTCGCCGCGATGGTCGGGGCCGCCGGTCTGCTGCCGAGCCTTGCCGCCATCAAGGCGGGAAAGGATCTCGCCCTCGCCACGAAGGAGGTCATGGTCATGGCGGGGGAGCTCGTGATCGCCGAGGCCCGGGCGCAAGGCATCCGGCTCCTTCCCGTGGATAGCGAACCCTCAGCCATCTTTCAGTGTTTGGCGGGCCACAACTCGGCACACTTGAAGCGGGTTCTCCTGACCTCTTCTGGCGGACCGTTCCGCAAGCGGCCCAAGGAGAGCTTCGCCAGGATCACCCTGGAAGAAGCCCTCCAGCACCCGACATGGGTCATGGGGAAGAAGATCACCGTCGATTCGGCCACCCTCATGAACAAGGGGTTGGAGATCATCGAAGCCAGTTGGTTCTTTGGGCTGGAGGCGCGACAGATCGAAGTGATCATCCATCCCCAGAGCATCGTTCACTCGATGGTGGAGTTCATGGATGGCTCGGTCCTGGCTCAGATGGGGATCACTGATATGGGATTGCCGATCCTCTACGCCCTTTCGTACCCTGACCGGCTCCGGACCCCGCTGCCTGCCCTTGACCTGCACGCCCTGTCGGCCCTGACCTTCGAGCCGGTTGACCACGAGAAGTTCCCCTGCATCGGATTTGCTTATCAGGCATTGGCGGCGGGCGGCACCTATCCGGCCGCGCTGAACGCAGCCAACGAAATCGCGGTGGATCTGTTCCTCTCCCGCCGCATCACATTCCCTGAAATCTCCATCCTCATCGCCAAAGCGCTTGACAGTCATCGAGGTCGCAAGATCGATTCTCTGGAAGATGTCCTTGACGCAGATCGCGAGGCCCGGCGGCTGGTTCAGGCGGCCCTCCAGGCCTAGCGTGAGGAGAAAGGCGTACACACGGTAATGATTGGCTCTGTATCTGCTGCCACCCTCAGCCTGTTGATCGCGATCGATGTTCGACCGTATCTCTCGCGGCTTGACTATATCCTCTGGGCCGTCGTGGTGCTGGGCGTGCTCATCTTCGTCCACGAGCTGGGCCACTTCCTGGTCGCCAAGCGAGCCGGAGTCAGCGTCCTGAAATTCTCGCTGGGCTTCGGCCCGAAGATTGCCGGCTTCACGCGGGGTGGGACCGAGTATCTGCTGTCCGCCATCCCGCTCGGCGGCTATGTGAAAATGCTGGGCGAGGACCCAAAAGAAGAGGTGGCTGATCGTGAGCGATCGTTCTCCGCGAAGCCCGTGGGATGGCGCTCGCTGATCATCCTCGCCGGCCCGGGATCCAATTTTCTTCTTGCCGTCGCCATCTTCTGGGTTGTCTTCATGGTCGGGGTCCCCACCCTCGCCACCAAGGTGGGTGATGTCATGGGGGGCTTTCCCGCGCACGATGCAGGCCTGTTGCGCGGCGACCGAATCGTCGCGATTGACGGGCGACCCATCGAGAAGTGGGAGGAGCTCGCGACACAGATCCATAAAAGCCCCGGGCGACCCGTTCGCCTGACTGTGGAACGAGCGGGGCGCGCGTTCGACCTGACGATGACGCCAAAAGCCACCAAGCAGAAGAATCTCTTTGGGGAGGAGCAGGAGATCGGTCTGCTCGGGATCGCCCCGGCGGAGGAATTCCTGACGGAGCGGACCAACCCGATCACCGCATTCGGGAGAGCGGTCTCCAAAACCTTCGAGCTCAGCCGCTTGATCCTACTGACGTTCGTAAAGCTGCTCCAGGGCGTTGTCCCGGCCAAGACAATAGGCGGGCCGCTGCTGGTGGCCCAGATGGCGGGAGAGCAGGCGCGTTTAGGTGTATTGAATCTGCTGTTCTTTACCGCGCTCCTCTCCATCAACCTGGCAATTCTCAATCTACTCCCGATCCCGATCCTGGACGGGGGACACCTGTTCTTCGCCTTGATCGAGGCGGCGCGTGGAAAACCGGTCAGCCTGAAGAAGCGAGAGCTGGCCCAGCAGGCCGGCCTGGTCCTCTTGGTCGCCCTGATGATCTTTGCTTTCTATAACGACATCTTCCGCCTGCTTGGCAAACAATAGAACCGTGCAAAGTGCGGCTTCGCAGTTCC
Organism: Methylomirabilis sp. (SeqCode); assembly: GCA_041498535.1. Classification (GTDB taxonomy): domain Bacteria; phylum Methylomirabilota; class Methylomirabilia; order Methylomirabilales; family Methylomirabilaceae; genus Methylomirabilis. The sequence goes on along the minus strand of JBGQIR010000066.1, from coordinate 2,120 downwards.
GGGTTCCAGGTTCCGGGTTCCAGGTTCTTAACCTAGAACTCGGCACTTGGAACTTGGAACTGTTTCAATGAGGGAACGATGATTGAAAGACGCAAGACCCGGCAGATCCTGGTAGGAACCGTCAAGGTCGGCGGCGATGCTCCAGTGTCGGTCCAGTCGATGACGAAGACGGACACGCGAGACGTCCAGGCAACGGTGGATCAGATCTGGGCATTGGAGGTGGCCGGGTGTGATATCGTGCGGCTCGGCGTCCCGGTCAAAGAAGCCGCCGAGAAGCTCGGGGAGATCCGCAAGCAGATCCGGATCCCCATGATCGCCGACATCCACTTCAACTACAAGCTCGCGTTGATCGCCCTGGAACAGGGGGTGGACGGCCTCCGCCTCAACCCCGGCAATATCGGCGACCGTTCGCGTGTGGAGCAGATCGTCAAGGTGGCGGCCGAACGAACCGTCCCGATCCGAATCGGGGTCAACGCGGGCTCGCTGGAAAAAGACCTGCTGGCGAGGGACGGCGGGCCCACGCCCGAAGCCATGGTCGAGAGCGCCCTGCGTCACATCAGGATCCTCGAGGACCTGAACTACCGGGAGATCAAGGTGTCCCTGAAGGCGTCCGACCCCATGATGATGATCGAGGCGTACAGACTCCTGGCAGATAAGGTGGATTACCCCCTACACCTCGGGGTGACAGAGGCCGGCACCCCCGGGGTGGGGACGATCAAGTCATCGGTCGGCATAGGGACCCTCTTGGCCGAAGGAATCGGCGACACGATCCGGGTGTCACTCTCGGCTGATCCCGTTGAGGAGATCAAGGTCGGCATCGACATCCTGAAGTCGCTCGGCCTTCGAAAAGGCGGGCTGACCTTCGTCGCCTGCCCATCATGCGCCAGGGCCGACATCGACCTGATTGCCCTCGCGCAGGAGGTGGAGCGGCGGATGGCAGGGATCAACAAAGAGATCCACGTCGCGGTGATGGGATGTGAGGTGAATGGACCCGGCGAGGCCAGGGGCGCCGACATCGGGGTCGCGGGCGGCAAGGGGATCGGGTTGATCTTCAAGAAGGGGCAAGTGATTCGCAAGGTGAAGGAGTCGGAGATCGCCGATGCCCTGATGGAGGAGGTCCACAAGATGGTCGCGGAGGGCGAGGGTCAGTCATAAAGGGGCAGCAGATGGCCCGGAGGCTGCACGCCGCGAGGAGGATGGTCTACCCAGTCCTCCTTTTCTTTTTGCCGGTCCGGGACTCCAGGAGGGCACAGACCGATGGGCCAGTATCGACGGCACGTCTTCATCTGCACCGGCGGTGATTGCTGCCCACTGCAGGGGGATACCGCAGCCTATGTGGCCTACCTCCGGAAAAAGCTGGCGGAGCGTGGCCTAGCCAAGGAGATCCGGGTCAACAAGTCGGGCTGCTTCAGCCAGTGCGGCCACGGTCCGATGGTCGTCGTGTATCCGGAGGATGTCTGGTACGGCGGGGTTCGCATGGAGGACCTCGACGAGATCCTGCTGGAGCACCTTGTGAACGGGAGACCGGTGGAGCGACTCCGCTACAAGGCGCCGCCTGGCCCGAATAAGGATCCGCTCCGCTACGAAAAGCTCGGGCTCAAGCCCGCGGCGGAATCGGAACAGAGGGCGTAATCCTTTGCGGGAGGGGCGATGCGCTGGACCAAATCACTGATCCCGACCTTGAAAGAAGATCCGGCCGAGGCCGAGGCGGTAAGCCACAGGCTGATGGTGCGGGCAGGCCTGGTCCGCCAATTGGCGGCTGGGATCTATGTCTATCTTCCCTTAGGGCAGCGGGTGCTCGACAAGGTGAATGCCATCATTCGGGAGGAAATGAACCAGATCGGCGGCCAGGAGATCACCATGCCGGTGCTGCACCCGGCCGAGCTGTGGCAGCAGACCGGGCGATGGTCCGCCATCGGCGACGAGATGTTCCGGCTGAAAGACCGGGGCAAGCGCGACATGTGTCTGGGGATGACCCACGAAGAGGTGATCACTTGGCTCGCGGCCCGAGAGATCCGGTCCTACCGAGACCTCCCGCAGACCTGGTACCAGATCCAGGTCAAGCTCCGGGACGAGGCAAGGCCGAAGAGCGGAGTTCTTCGGACCCGGGAGTTCCTGAT
>JBGQIR010000065.1:0-8453 GCA_041498535.1 Methylomirabilis sp. (SeqCode) | reverse complement strand
TCATCGCCCTGGATGGCCGCCGCCTTGATGACAGGCAAGGCACGGTCAGGGCTGGCGGTGCTCATCTGACGTGTCCGGGACAATGCGACGATGGATCTGAAGCTCGTCAAGCAACTGGCCATTCCATCATCCTCCAAGATCGTCATGCTGATCTCGGACGGGTTGGGTGGTTTGTTAAGAGAGGTGGATGGTCGAAGCGAGCTGGAGGTGGCGAGGGTGCCCAATCTCCATGCGTTGGCTGCTCGCTCTCTCTGCGGTCTGATCGAAATGGTGGGCCCAGGAATCACCCCGGGCAGTGGGCCGGGGCATCTTGCCCTCTTTGGGTACGATCCGTACACGTACCAGATCGGTCGAGGGGTCCTTGAGGCGTACGGGATCGACCTGCTTCTCGAGCCGGTCGACGTGGCGAGCCGTGGGAACTTCTGCACGCTCGATGATGAGGGGAGGATCGTCGATCGGCGGGCCGGTCGGATCTCGACCGAGACCTGCCAGCGCCTCTGTGAGAAGCTCGATCAGATTCGTGTCGAAGGGGTCGAGCTGATCGTCAGGCCGGTCAAGGAGCACAGGTTGGTCGTGGTGTTTCGAGGGCAAGGTCTTTCGGAGGCCCTTACAGATTCCGATCCGCTGACCCCCGGTCAGGCCCCCCTGCCTGTGATGCCCGTCTTCCCCGAGGGGGCACGGACAGCGGTGCTGGTCAATCGGTTCCTCGACCAGGCACGCGGGGTGCTGAAGGAGGAGAAGCCGGCGAATATGATCTTGCTGAGAGGCTTTGCCGCCTCCCCGAACCTCCCCCTGTTTCCCGATCTGTTTCTGCTCCGGGCCGCCGCGATCACGTGTTATCCAATGTACCGTGGTCTCGCGAAGCTAGTTGGCATGGATGCCTTGCCATTCTGCGTGGATCTGGATGACGAGTTGCGGGCTCTGTCTTCGAATTACGACCGGTACGACTTCTTCTACGTTCATTTCAAAGCGACCGATCGCGCCGGCGAGGACGGCGACTTTGAAGGAAAGGTCGCCGCGCTGGAAGACCTCGATCGGCGCATTCCCGCGTTTCTGGAGCTGCACCCCGACGTGTTCATCGTGACGGGCGATCATTCGACGCCGGCCGTTCTGAAGGGGCATAGCTGGCATCCGGTTCCCTTCCTTCTCTGGTCCCGATCGTGCCGCCCGAGCGGTGTGAGCAGGTTTACTGAGAAAGACTGCGCGAGTGGGCCTCTGGCGAGGATGCAGGCTGTCGATCTGATGCCGCTCGCAATGGCTAACGCCTTGAGATTCAAGAAGTTTGGAGCCTAAATCCCTTCCCGGTATTCAAATTGACAACCACGTAATGGTTGGCTATGATCTTAATGGTAACATGGAGACAGGTGGCGCAGGAAAAAGGACCAAGGTCACGGGTATGGGAGATGATGGCCTGCTGAAAATTGGCGAGCTCGCAAAAAGGACCGGCACCACATTGCGGACGATTCGCTACTACGAGCAGCTCGGCCTGATCAGCCATTTCGCCCGGACAAAAGGCGGGTTTCATCTCTACTATCCGGATGACTGCCAAACGATCCGGTTCATCAAGAGCTTGCAGCTTTTGGGGAGACCTCTGGCCGAGATCAGGCGACTGCTGCAGCGACGTCGAGGGGCCGGGTCCGGCGCCGAAGGAACTCCCGAGATCATGGAGATCTTGGGCAAGCAGCTTGGGGAGATCGAGGCGCGGGTTGCCATCTATCACCAGATCAAGGAGTCAATCAGAGAGACCCTGGACATCTTGCAAGCGTGCAAGGAGTGCCCGCTGAAGCCCTCAAGGGATGTCTGTTGCCGGTGCGATGTGGTGACTTCGATAAGGGAGGTTCCCTTGCCGATGCAGGCTATGATCGCAGCGTCGTGAGTCAATGAGGCTGCAAGAGAGACCTCAAGAAGGAACGGTATAACCAGATGTCCATCACCCTTCCGATCTATATGGATCACCACTCGACCACGCCGGTCGCCCCTGAGGTCTTCGAGGCGATGCGTCCCTATTTCTGCGAGCGCTTCGGCAACGCCGCCTCCCGCAGCCATCCCTTCGGGTGGGCAGCAGAGGAGGCGGTGGAGCAGGCGCGCGCGCAGGTGGCCCATCTGCTTGGCTGTAAACCGGCAGAGATCGTCTGGACGAGCGGCGCCACCGAGGCGGACAACCTCGCGATCAAAGGGGTGGCTGCCGCCTACCGGGAGAAGGGCCGGCACATCATTACCTCCGGCATCGAGCACCACGCTGTTCTCGACCCTTGCAAGCGGCTAGAGCGTGAGGGGTATCAGGTCACCTACCTCCCTGTGGACCGGACCGGACGGGTCGATCCGGCCGATGTCGAGCGGGCGATCACCAAGGAGACGATCCTCATTTCGATCATGGCCGCCAACAACGAGATCGGGACCCTGCAGCCTATGGTCGAGATCGGCCGGATCGCCAAGCGGCATGGCGTCCTCTTCCATACCGACGCCGCCCAGTACGTGGGGAAGCTCCCCCTCTCCGTGGAGGAGTGGCACGTTGACCTCCTCTCGGCCTCGGCCCACAAGATGTACGGTCCCAAGGGAGTGGGCGTCCTCTATGTGCGGATGAGCAAACCCCGGGTCAAGCTTGTCCCCCAGATGGACGGTGGCGGGCATGAGAAGGGCCGTCGCTCGGGGACTCTCAACGTTCCCTGCTGTGTTGGCTTGGGCGCCGCCTGCATGCTCGCCGAGCGGGAACTCGCGACTGAGCCTGCTCGACTGACCGCGCTTCGCGATCGCCTGCGGGCCGCCCTTTGGGCCGGGCTCGATTACATTCACCTCAACGGTCACCCGACCGAGCGGCTCCCCGGCAGCCTGAATGTCTCTTTCGAGTTTGTCGAGGGGGAGTCGCTGCTCATGGCGCTCAAGGGGATCGCCATCTCCTCCGGCTCGGCCTGCACCAGCGCCACGCTGGAACCCTCCTATGTCCTTCTCGCGCTCGGCGTGGATGAGCAGCTCGCCCACGCGAGCATCCGCTTCGGCCTGGGCCGAGGCAACACCGAGGAGGAGGTTGACTTCGCCGCCGCGCAGGTGATTGAGAACGTCAATCGCCTGCGGGCTCTTTCCCCCTTGTACGAGATGGCGCTTGCTGGAATCGACGTGAAAAGCGCTCAGTGGGGTGTCCGCGCCTCCTGACGGAGGCATGCCGATGTGCATCCAACAGTTTCTACTGGGGCGCCTCTCCGACCTCGGGGAGCTGCTCCTTCTTCTGGATCAGGAGGCTGGCCTCCGATCCAGCGCTTACTCACAAAGGAGGTCCGAATGATCACGCTTAGCGAGTCGGCCGCCACCAAGCTGGCCGACCTCCTCAAGACCCAGGCCAAGCCCGAGGACGGCCTCCGCGTCCGCGTCGTCGGCGGGGGCTGCTCCGGCCTCTCCTACGAGTTTGAGTTCGACCAGCCCCAGCCGGCCGACCAGGTCTTCGAGGACCACGGCGTCAAGGTCCTGGTCGACCCGAAGAGCTACCTCTACTTGGTCGGCACCGAGATCGACTACATCGACGGCCTGCAGGGGGCCGGCTTCAGCCTGAAGAACCCCAACGCGAAGGGCGGTTGCGGCTGCGGCTCGTCCTTCACGGCGTAGGGGATGGCAAAAAGCGTTCAGCTGTTAGCGATCAGCAGTCAGCTTTCAGCGATCAGCCATCAGGAAGTAGCTAGTGGCTCTTGCTGAAAGCTGAAGGCTGAGCGCTGAATGCCTGTGCCGTGAGGATACATTCCATGACGCAATTAACAGTGGTTGACAAGGAGCCCACGGGAGTAGAGGAGGAGGAGTTCGAGCGGGGCCTCCTCCTTTCGACCGTTGAGAGCCTGGTCAATTGGGCGCGGAAGTCGTCCATCTGGCCTGTGAGCTTCGGGCTCGCGTGCTGTGCGATCGAGATGATGGCGACGGGCGCTTCGCGGTTCGATCTTGCCAGGTTCGGGGCGGAGGTGTTTCGAGGGTCGCCGCGCCAAGCTGACCTGATGATCGTTGCCGGCCGGCTGAGCCGCAAGATGGCCCCGGTTCTCCGGAGGATCTACGATCAGATGCCTGACCCGAAGTGGGTGATCGCCATGGGTGCGTGCGCATCCTGCGGCGGGATCTTCAACACCTATACCATCGTTCAGGGTGTGGACCAGGTCGTCCCGGTGGATGTCTACGTCCCCGGGTGCCCGCCCAGGCCCGAGCAACTGATCCACGGGATCATGCTGCTTCAAGAAAAGATCACCAAGGAGCACCCGAGCAAGCACGGCCTCTTCCACTTCCCCTGGCGGTCGAAGGCATAGCGCGCGCAGGGGCAGCGGACGGCGCAGATCCGGGATGTAGACGTAAAGGAGGACGACAATGCGTATGATCCATCAGCTTAAGGTCGGAGACGCGGCACCGGATTTCACCTTGAAGGATGAGAAAAAGAACGAGGTCACCCTCTCGAGCTTCAAAGGCAAGCAGAACGTCCTGCTGGCGTTCTTCCCGTTGGCCTTCACTCCAGTCTGACAGGCCGAGCTGTCCGCTTACCACGCAGACATGCGAAAGTTTGCGGACCTCAATACCCAGGTCCTGGGGATCAGCACCGATAGTCTATTTACCCTCGCTGCATTCGCCGAAAAGTGCGGCGGTCTAGGGTATCCGCTGCTGAGTGATTTCTGGCCTCACGGGCACGTGTCATTGAAATACGGCGTGCTTCGAGAGGAGGGGTTTCCCCAGCGGTCGGTCTTCATCGTCGATCAACTGGGCAACCTGAACACGATCAAGTTCTACGAGCTACGCCAGCAGCCGGATAACCAGGAGCTGCTGGCCATGGTCAAGAAGCTTTAAGCAGCACAGAAAAACGTGCAGCGTCTGAGCCTTGTCGTGCGTGTAGTGAGTGGGCGTTGGCATGGATCAATCGCCTGTGCGTGTCATGTAGAGGAAAGCGCCGATGATCCTCGAGATCCTCAAAGGGATGGCGACCACCTTCAAACATATCCTCCGAAAGCCGGTGACGGTCTCCTATCCGGAAGAGCGCCTTCCTCTCGCTCCGCGCTACCGTGGCCTGCACATGTTTGTGGTCAACGACGACGGGATGGAGCGGTGCGTGGGCTGCGAATTGTGCGCCATCGCCTGCCCGGCGGATGCGATCTATATCGAGCCAGCCGAAAACACTGAGCAGGAGAGGCACTCCAGGGGCGAGCGGTACGCCAGACTGTATAAGATCCATATGCTCCGCTGCATCTTCTGCGGCTATTGTGAGGAGGCCTGTCCCGAGGAGGCGATCGTGATGGGCAAACAGTACGAGCTTGCCTCCTACAACAGGGGCGACTTTGTGTACGGAAAGGAGCGCCTGATGACGCCCTTGAAAGCGGCGCTGAAGCAGCGCCCTGATCTCCATCCTGACTGGTAATGAGGATCACAGGAGTGAGGGAGAATTCGATGGAGTGGGTCGAGGCGGCCACGCTGAAGCGGTTCTCACCCGAGAAGGCGCAGAAGATCGGCCTCTTCAGGACCGAGCGCTCCATGGTGGACCTCTACTGCCTGCTGCCAGGCCAGGCCCAGAAGCCCCACATTCACGAGACATCGGATAAGATCTACTACGTGATCGAGGGGACGGCGCGCTTCAGAATCGGACTTCAGGAGCGGGACCTCTCGTCCGGTAGCGCGGTGCTCGCTCCGGCCTTGGCGGAGCATGGGGTTGAGAACTCAGGGACGAACCCCCTGGTCCTCTTTGTGGTACTTGCGCCGCCACTTCCCATGGAGAAGGGCCATTAAGCCTTGAGGTTCCTGTCTTCGCTTGGGGGGAGAACTGCCGCCGTCCTGAGCGGCAGATAACCGTGTTGGAGACTTGAGAACGCGACGGAGGGGGGCATGCGCATCACACACGAAACCTTCACAGTGGCCACCAAGGATCGATTACAGTTCATGGATCTGACCAAGCGGATCAGAGATCTGATCCAGCGCCACAACATCAAGCAAGGGTTGGTGGTCCTCAGCTCCCTGCATACGACGACCGCCCTCTTCATCAACGAGTGGCAGGAGGCCCTGATCCATGACCTCCGTGTCCTCCTGGATTGCCTGGTAAGGGAGCAGGACGGCTACCGGCATAACGATCCGCGGTACTCTGATTGCGATCGGGGCAATGCCCATTCCCATCTGCGCTCCATCCTCCTGGGCCGGCAGCTCTCGGTTCCGGTGGTGGACGGGGAGATGGCCCTCGGCACCTTTCAGTCGATCATCTTCGCCGAGCTGGACGGTCCGAGGGAGCGACAGATCCACTTGCAGGTCCTAGCCGAGTAGGGACGGTTAGACACCAAGAGAACCATGCATCGGATCGTTCGGTATCGCGCGGGATCATTTGAGACGCTCGACATCCCTGTGGTGGAGGAGCAGTCTCTCACTATCTTTGTGAACGGGCGGGAACTCGTCACGATGCTGTGCACCCCCGTCAAGGTGGATTGCCTGGTCCTGGGATTTCTGAGTTTCGAGGGGATCATCCAGGGGCTCGACGAGATCAAGATGCTGGACGTCTTTCCCGAGGAGGGGGTGGCGGACGTCCGGCTCACCAAGGCATTCACGCCGCCCCGGCGCCGGATCTTCACCTCCGGCTGCACTGGAGGAATCACGTTTGGCATGCCGATGGAGGGATTCAAGGCTTTTCCTGAGGAGGGAACCCTGCACCCGGAGCAGGCGTTCGATCTCATGAGGCAGCTCTATGCTGAGGCCCGCCTCTACCGAGAGTCGCGTGGGATTCATGCCGCCGCCCTGAGCGATGGGAAGAAGCTGCTGCTCCTGGCCGAGGACGTGGGGCGGCACAACGCCCTGGACAAGATCCACGGCGAAGCGCTCCTCCAAGGGATTGCGACTGCCGGCCATATCCTTCTCTCCACCGGCCGGATCTCGTCCGAGATGCTTCGGAAGGGGGCGCACATGCGGACCCCGTTTGTCATTTCCCGGACCTCACCCACCAGCCTGGCCATCCAAGCGGCCAAGCGCTTTGGCATCACCGTGATCGGCTACGTCCGAGGGGAGGGGTTTAACGTCTACAGCCACCCCGAGCGCCTCCTGCCGCAGCGGGTGGAGGTCGCCAACCTGCCTCGCTCTTTAAGCCCACTCACCCCCCGATGAGCCTTATCGATCTGCACGCCCATACCACCGCCTCCGACGGAGTGCTGCCTCCGGAGGAGCTCGTCCGCCTTGCGAAGAACTGTGGCGTCTCAGTCCTAGCGGTGACCGACCATGACACGCTGGCAGGCATCTCAGCGGCGACTGCCGAAGGGAAGCGGACCGGCCTTCAGATTGTTGCTGGCGTTGAGATAACCGCTTACGTGGACGAGCTCGAGGTTCACATCCTGGGACATTTCGTCGATCCGGATGACGCTCAACTGAACGAGTTCCTGGCCTCCTTGCGCAACGACCGGATCCTGCGGGTCCGTCGGATGATCGATAAGCTCTGGGCGCTGGGTCTCCCGCTGGATGCCGACGAGATCTTGAGGCAGGCGCAAACGCCCGGTTCCTCGGTCGGCCGCCCGCATTTGGCGCAGGCCATGGTGAGGCGTGGATATGTGGCCTCCGTGCAGGAAGGCTTCGACCGCTTCCTGACGCCGGGGAAGCCGGCACACGTGGAACGCTCTAGAATCCCTGCGGGCGAGGTAATCTCGGCAATCAAACGGGCTGGCGGTGTGCCGTCTCTCGCGCACCCGGGGGTCTATGGGCAGGACGAGATCATTCCGTGCCTGGTGGAGCAAGGGTTGGTGGGGCTGGAGGTGCATCATCCAGACCACGAAGCAGAGGCGATCTTCCGATATGAGCGCACGCGGCTGAGATATGGTTTGCTCGCTGTCGGCGGCTCTGACTATCATGGGACGGCCGGGTTGCGGCTGAGCACTCCGGGCAAGCCCTCGATCTCGGAAACGGACTTCGAACAACTGTCTGCTGCAGCCAACACCTCCCGCGCCGCTGCTCATCGCATTCCTCCCTCCTCCCCCCTGGGGAGAAGGTACGGTTGACGGGGCAGACAAGGAGAGACTCAAGAGTGAGGTGACGGGACTCCCGGAACATGAAGGGCCCTTGCGCGAAGATCAATTACTCCACTAAGACAGCCCAAGCGAGAAGAAGATGGAGGAGTTCTTCGTAAAAACGACACGAAAATTTCAGGTGATTGACATCACCGCCAAGGTCCAGGAGATCGTAAAACGCGGTGCGACGCCTGAGGGGATCTGCTGCGTCTTTGTCCCTCATGCGACCGCGGCAGTCGCCATCAACGAAAATGCCGATCCCAACATCGGGGAAGATCTACAAGAGGCCTTGGCGAAGCTGATCCCCGAGGGGATCTGGCGACACGACCGGATCGATGACAACGCAGCGGCGCACATCAAGGCGGCGATTGTCGGCCCCAGCGAGACGGTTCCGGTCAAGGAAAGGAAGCTGATGCTGGGCACCTGGCAGAGCCTGATGTTGGTGGAGTTCGACGGCCCTCGGGAGCGGAAGGT
>JBGQIR010000064.1:0-8603 GCA_041498535.1 Methylomirabilis sp. (SeqCode) | reverse complement strand
GATCCCCACCGCCTGCGCCGCGATTCCGATCCGGCCCGAATCCAGGGTGGCCATGGCGATCTTGAACCCCTGCCCCACTTCGCCCAGAAGATTGTCCGCCGGCACCCGGCAGTATTCAAAAAGAAGCTGACAACAGCTTGTGCCTTTGATTCCCAACTTTTTCTCTACCTTGGTGATGGTGAAGCCCGGCGTGCCTTTCTCCACGATAAAGGCACAGACCCCCTTCGCCCGGAGATGACTATCAACCGTTGCAAAAACCAACACGATGTCGGCCTCCCTGGCGTTGGTAATGAAGCTCTTGGTTCCGTTCAACACGAAGGCGTCTCCGTCTCTCCGGGCTGTGGTTTGCTGGCCAGCCGCATCCGACCCAGCGCCGGGCTCGCTCAGGGCAAAGGCCCCCAGCATCCTGCCGCTGGCCAGCGGGATCAAGTACTTCTGTTTCTGGGCCTCTGTGCCGAACTTGTAGAGGGGATCCGCAACCAGCGAATTGTTGACCGCCATGATGACGCTCGTAGAGGCACAGGCCCTGGCGATCTCCTCGACGGCGATCGCGTAACAGACGTTGTCGCCCCCGGCCCCGCCATAATCTGCCGGGATCGCAACACCCATCAGACCCAGTTCGCCCATCTTCATGATCGTCCTGTTCGGGAAGATCCCTTCCTCATCCACCCGCTGGGCCAGGGGCGCCACTTCCTTGGCCGCGAAGTCGCGTACCATTTCCCGAAACAGGTGTTGCTCCTGGGTCAATTCGAACTTCATCGCTCTTCTCCGACCTGGAACCAGAAACATGGAACCTGGAACAGGGGTCCCACTACCTCCCCTTGAAATTGGGCGGACGTTTCTCCAGGAACGCATTCACCCCCTCGACCTTGTCCTCTGTGGCGAAACAGAGAGCGAACAGTTTGCCTTCATTTGCGAGTCCCTGGTCCAGCCCGATGTCATATCCTTCCTCTATCGCCGCCTTCGCCGCCTTCAGCGCCACCGCGCCCTTTGCGACCAACTTGTCGGCGAGCTTCTTGACCTCGGGCATAAGTTGATCAGCCGGAACAACCTTATTCAGCACTCCCAGATTCCAGGCCTCCTGGGCACTGATCATATCGCCGGTCATCACCAGCTCCTTCGCCCGTTGTTTGCCGATCAGCCGCGGGAGGCGCTGCGTCCCACCGGCGCCTGGGATGATCCCCAGGTTGATCTCGGGCTGGCCGATCTTTGCGCGGTCCGACGCGTACACAATGTCGCAGGTCATCATCAGCTCGCAGCCGCCACCAAGCGCATACCCGTTGACCGCGGCGATGACAGGCTTCGGCAACCGCTCGATGTCCAGGTACACCCTCTGCATCTGCTGGGTGAATACCCAGGCATCGACCGGACTCATCTCCTTAAACTCGGTGATGTCGGCGCCGGCGGCGAACGCCTTGTCCCCTGCTCCGGTGATCACCACCACCCGGACCGTCGGGTCGTCCCGAACCTGGTGCACCGCCTGCCCCAGTTCCCTGACCATCGCCAGATTCAGCGCGTTCAGCGCCGTTGGCCGATTCAACGTGACCGTCGCGATACCGCCCTCAATCTGCAGCTCGATCGTTTCGAAGCCCATGACCACCTCCGATTCCGTTTAAGAGAATGCCGACTACCCCATCGGACACGGTAGCGAGATCGTACTTTTTCAGGTTCCAGCGCTTCAGCGGCCATACCGCGCATAGGAAAAGGATCATAATCGCTGCGAGGTTCGGGTCTTCAGCCACGAAATGACCCTTCCGATTTCCCCTCTCGATGATCGCTTGGAACATCGAGACGTACTGGCGGTCCACTCCAAACAGTTGTTGGAGGGCCTCCTTTCTCAGCGTGTGCGACTCCTGGTACAGAACGAGGATCAGGTCATGGTAGTCGTCGTAGAGTGTGAGCGTGGCTTCGATGCCCGCCCGGAGCTGAGCGGTAGGGTCGCCGCTCTCGATGATCGCCTCGGACATCTTCACCTGGAATAGATTGAGGATGCGGCGATAGACCAGAAGGAGGATGTCTTCCTTGCTCTTGATGTAGGTGTAGAGAGCTCCGACGGAGAGGTGGGTGGCCTGCGCGATCTCGCGGACGCTAGTCAGGTGATACCCCTTGCGGGCGAAGAGGTGAAGGGCAGCGTCGCAAATCTGCACATGCCGTCGCTCGATGAGCGCGCGATCTTTCACCACAGTCTCGATCTGCCTCACGGCTGCTGGCACGGCATGACTCCGCTGACTGAACGCTCGTTCAGGATGGGGCCATCATAGGGAAAACCCGAGCTTGTTGTCAAACGATTTTGAAAGGTAAGACGGTCACGCCCTGAAACTACGGACCGCAATCCTGCGTGTGAAATCCTCGTGCGGCGGGACCTCGTTTTTGCGGGCCCTCGTGAACCTCGATGGTCCCCAAAAACATAGGCGAAGCCACAAAATTTACGCTATAGCAAGAGATCGTGCTCGGACGCGGTTGCGCAACCACCCCTTCTTCGTCAGGGCATCTCTTCCTACAGATGAGAAATTGCCATGACACCTTCATCGGACAAACTGCTTCTCAAAGCTCGGCTGAGGTCGGGCGGCCTCGTAGACACAGGCTGGCCAGAACCGAGGAGTCAGTGCCTTGGGCAAGGATAGTACCTCTTGATTCTTTGCTGCCTCTGGCTTATGCTGTGGTTGTCCTCTTACGATAGACGCTCTGGCTTACAAGAGGCGATTCTGGGTATGCTAGAGGCAGTGATCTTGGCAAGGAGACTCGCTGTTGGAGAGTCCGAAGGGAGGCGCCGTGAGAATGGAGTGTTGTTATTTCTGCCGAGGCCCAATTGTCCAGAGACGAATCGAGCACCTCAATCGATGGCAGGGAAGGATTTTCCTGATCAAGGATCTCTTAGCTGATGTCTGTGAGCAGTGCGGTGAATCCTATCTTAGCCCAGACGTCTTGGAGAGGATCGATCAGGCCGTGGAGAAGAGCGAGATGGCTACCGAGTTCATTACCATCCCCGTCCTATCTCTTGCCTGAGTGAGCTTCTCCATGAACTCTTTTATCCCCGGTTGGCAGGATTCTGGACGTGATATTGGAGCCTGACCGCTGCACACCGCCACACCTGATCTTGCGAATCACTTTTGCCTCCAAGCCGCCTTCCTGTTGACCTTGTCCTGTCCTTTCAGCCCCGGGCCCTCTTGGTTGCATTGGATGCGTGTTCAGCGCCCTCACGCCAAGAAGGGCGCAGCAGGCAGCGCTTCTACGACGGGGATGGCACCAACCATTGCATTCGACGGAATCGATCGTGTATCATATTAGAGGTTTCCTTCAATGGTTAAGACTGCTTGAGTGAAAGGCCGACATAGACAGGAGGCGGGATGATTGAAGCGGAAAAGCTGACGAAGTACTTTCAGAAGGTCGCAGCGATCGAGGATGTGTCCTTCACCGTCGAGAAAGGGGAGATCGTCGGATTCCTGGGGCCGAACGGCGCTGGCAAGACCACTACCATGCGTATCTTGACCGGCTTCCTGCCGCCAAGCAGTGGGACGGCCCGCGTAGCCGGCTACGACATCCTTACCGATTCCCTCCAGGTTCGTCGACGGATCGGCTACCTCCCAGAGAACGTGCCACTCTACACCGACATGAAGGTGGCCGGCTACCTGGAATTCGTTGCCGAGGTCAAAGGGACGGAGCGTCGGCAGCGGCGGCGCAAGATCGGCGAGATCATGGAGAAGTGCCGGATCGTGGAGGTGCAGCGGATGCTGATCGGCGCCCTCTCCCGCGGCTATCGACAGCGGGTCGGGATTGCCCAAGCGCTGCTGAACGACCCCGAGGTGCTTATTCTCGATGAACCGACCGTCGGGCTCGACCCGAAACAGATCATCGAGATCAGGCTACTCATCAAGGAGCTGTCCGGCCAGAGCACCATTATCCTCTCTACCCACATCCTTCCCGAGGCCAGCATGGTCTGCCAGCGTGTCATCATCATCAATGATGGACACATCATCGCAGTCGATACGCCTGAAAACCTGATGGCCAGGCTCCAGAGTTCTGCGAAACTGCTCGTCACGGTGGACGGGCCGGCTGATCAAGTCGGGGAGGCCCTGACTCACGTCCCTGGCGTCTTAAGGGCCGAAACGAAGGATGGGGCCCGCGATGCCGTGGTGAGCTTCGTCGTGGAATCGGAGCGGAGTCTGGACCTGCGCCGGGAGGTGTCACGCATGATCGTCGAGCGGGGGTGGGGGCTGTTGGAGTTCCGTCGGGCCGACATGACTCTGGAGGAGATCTTCATCCGTCTAGTGACGAAAGAGGAGCAGGAGGTGCGGGAATGAACGTCGTGGCGATTTTCAAGAAAGAGCTACGATCCTACTTTGCCTCACCGATCGCCTACGTGGTCCTCACCATGTTCGCGCTCCTGTCCGGCTACTTCTTCTACAGTCTCCTCACCTTCTTTTCCCTGAACAGCCTGCAAGCTTCCTTCAACCCCGCCTTTGCGCAGGGACTGAACGCCTCCGAGTGGATCGTGCGACCCCTGCTGCGCAATATCGCCGTGACGATGCTCCTCCTGATGCCGGCGGCCACCATGCGCCTCTTTTCAGAAGAGAAAAAGAGCGGGACGATCGAGCTCCTCTTCTCGTACCCGATCCGCGACTGGGAACTGCTTCTCGGAAAGTTCCTGGCGGCCCTCGCGCTCTATGCCGTGATGCTTGGGATCAGCCTGCTGGACGTCGGAATGTTGCACTTCTTTGCCCGGCTTGAGTGGGGAGCCATCCTGAGCGGCTATCTGGGCCTGTTGCTGCTCGGGATGGCGTTTTTGGGCGTGGGCGTCCTCGCTTCTTCACTGACGGAGAATCAGATCGTCGCGGCGGTGAGTGCGTTCGGCGTCCTCCTCCTGCTCTGGGTGATCGGTTGGTCCACGGAGGCGGCGGGCCCGACCTTGGGTCCGATTCTCTCGCACCTCTCAATCATTAACCATTACGATAACTTCGCGAAGGGGACGATCGAAAGCAAGGACGTGATCTTCTACCTGAACTTCACGATCCTGTGCCTCTTCTTAACGCTCCGCGCCCTTGAATCAAAGCGGTGGAGGGGATAACCATGCGACATCTTGCTCGCTTCGCCGCACCGATCGGCCTCCTGCTCATTGTGTCTGGCGGGATCGCCTATAATATCCGCCCCGACCTGAAAGCCTGGATCGGGGGCATCCCCTTGCTTGGGGCGGTGCTGGTCCTCGTCAGTCTGTACCGATCCTTCGGCGACATCAAGGCCTGGCTCAATCGCCGCTCCACGATGGCCGGGTTGAACGTCGCCCTGATGACGATCCTCCTGCTGGGGATCATCAGTCTCGTGGAGTCGATCTCCGCCAAACACAACACACGGTTGGACCTGACCGAGGGGAAGCGCTACACCCTCTCCGATCAGACCAAGAAGCTCGTCAGGGGCCTCGCCAAGGAGGTGCAGGTCACGACCTTCTATCGCTTGGATCAGCCGGATCGCCGGGCGGCCGAAGACCTGCTCCATCAGTATGCCGACCTCTCAGCGAAGTTCCGCTTTGAGATCGTCGATCCTGACAGGAATCCCGGCCGTGCCAAGCGGTACGGAATTACCACCTATGGCACGACGGTCCTCGAAACGAAAGAGAAAGAGGAGAAGATCAGCGAGGTTGACGAAGAACACCTGACGAATGGGTTGGTCAAGCTGCTCCGTGAAGGGAAGCGGACGGTCTATTTCCTGAAAGGGCATGGTGAGAGCGAGCTCGACGACGCGTCGCGGAACGGCTACCGGCAGGCAAAAGAGGCTCTGGAGAAGGGCAACTATCAAGTCAAGGAGCTGCTGCTGCTCCGCGAGACACAGGTCCCAGAGGACGCCGCAGTCCTCGTGATCAGCGGGCCGAAGCGCGACCTGGTCGAATCGGAGTTGAAGGCCTTACAGGCATGTGTCGAGCGGGGTGGGAAGCTGCTCGTCCAGCTCGATCCCTTCTCGGCGCCAAGCCTGAAAGAGTTTCTTGGCCGGTATGGGATCACGGTCGGCGATGACGTGATTGTGGATCAGTATAGCCGGGTCCTTGGCGGCGATTACCTGATGCCTGTGGTGTCGAAGTACTACTCCCACCCGATCACGCGAGATTTCACCCTGGCCTCGCTCTTCCCCTTCGCTCGCTCCGTTGACGCGGCCGAGAAGTCCCCGCAGGGCGTCACTGTCCAGAAACTCGGGGAGACCGGGCCAGGAAGCTGGGCCGAAACCGACAGAGGAGAACTGGACCGCGGACGGCTGACCTTTGACAAAGGGAAGGATCGGCAGGGGCCGGTTCCGGTAGGGGTCGTCGCGACCATCGACGTGAAGAAGTCAACAGAGACCTCGACAGAAGAGAAGAAGAACAACGAGAAAGACAAGGACACCGACAAGGGACCGACGTCCAGGCCGGCACGGTTGGTCGTGTACGGCAACTCCGGGTTCGCCAGCAATAACTTCCTGAACTTCTCCGGGAACCGGGATCTCTTCCTCAACAGCATCAGTTGGCTGGCCGAAGAGGAAGACCAGATCTCGATCCGACCGAGGGAGGCGAAAAGCACCCCGATCTTCCTGACCGCCATGCAAGGGCGACTGGCCTTCTGGCTGCCGGTCGTCGTGGTGCCGGCCCTGCTCCTGGTCTCTGGAACCTCGGTGGTCCTGCGCCGGAGGCGGTCGAGATGAGGTGGCGCTCCCTCGGCTTCCTTGCCCTGCTCCTCGCAGTTGCCGCGGGGGCCTATTACGGGCTTGAGGCGAAGGGGAAGAAATCCGAGGACGCCAAGCAACTGTTCCGGGCAGACGAGAAGGAGATCGAGAAGATCTCGATCACAAGGGGCGAGGAGCAGATCGCCATGACGCGAGAAGGCAATGGGTGGCGCTTGACCCTACCGGTCCAGGCGAAGGCGGAGACGACGGAGATCACCTCGCTGCTTCAGACCCTTCTCAGTGCCAAAGAAGAACGAACCATCGATGAGCAGCCGAAGAGTTTGGGTGAGTACGGGCTCGAACACCCAACCATCCAGATCACGGTGGGTTTCAAGAGTGACAAGCTGCCTCTTGTCCTCCTGGTGGGCGACAAGAATCCAAACGGTTTCTCTGCCTATGCGAAACGCGGCGACCAGTTGGCGGTTTTTCTGGTTGCCGACACCGTGAGAACTCGACTGGATCGGAAGGCGTCAGATTTCCGCGACAAGAGGTTGCTCGTGCTGGAGACGGACAAGGTCAAGCAGGTGGACCTGGTCAGCGCAGGCCGGTCGATCAGCCTGCACAACGCCGGCGCCGAGAAGTGGGAGTTGACCCAGCCGATCAAGGCCAAGGCGGATGCCGCGGCGGTCAGGCAGCTCTTGTGGAGCATCAAGGACGCGCGCGTCCGAGAGTTCCTCGCTTCCGGGACCGACGCAAAGCGCCGCTACGGCCTCGAGCATCCCGATCTGACTATTGCCGTGAAGGAAGGCGACACCTCGAAACGGCTTCTGCTCAAGAAGGCCCCGGAGCCCAACGTAGGGCTGTACGCCATGGCCGACCCCGGTGAAGGTATCGTGACCACGGATGCCCGTCTCCTGACCGATCTCTCCAAGTCGCCGCTCGACCTCCGAGATCGGAGCCTATTGCGCTTTGAGACCACAGAGCTGAAGGGGGTCCAACTTCGCCGGGCAGGACAGCCGCTCACGTTGACCAAGGAGAAAGATACGTGGAAGCTCACTACGCCGATCCAGGCCGATGCGCAGGCAGGGAAAGTGTACGAGCTCCTGTACTCGCTGAAGGAGCTCCGGTATACCGACCTCGTCACGGAGAAAGCGGCCGACCTCGGCCGGTATGGTCTGAAGACGCCTCAGGCGGAGGTGGAGCTGAACATGAACGACGGTTCGCGTCTGCCTGTCTTGCTCATCGGGAAGTCGGAAAAGGAGCGCTTGTACGCCAAGCTCTCAACAGACCCCACCGTGTACGCGATCGATCCGACATTTCTCGACCGCCTTCCGAAGGATCCAGATGCGCTGAAGCAGCAGACCACATCCACGCCCGGCAAGTGAGAGCCGCCACACGCAAGGTTTCGACCCCTCCGGAGTGGCGGCCTGCGAGCGAGAGCGACACGATGGAGACGAGCTGGGACCGAGCGGAAATTCAGTGTCCTGGATGTCATGAGATCCTCGTGCTGCGGGCCTCACTTGTCGAGATCTGGTGCCCCTGGTGCGAGGAGCCCTACGAAGTTCGCGAAACCCCCCACCACTCCGACCCCAGCCGCATCGTCCTCACCCTGGTCAAGAAACTCCACAGCGACTGCTGATTGCGGCGAATGTCAATGACGAAGGGGATGACTCAGGAAGCGGAGGAGCTGCACCCGCTCTCGGGCAGGAGATGCCAATGCAGAGCAAATGAGAGGGCAGTGTAGTAGATGGGGTACAGCACAGACCACGCCACCAACGATGGCGAAAAATCGGGAAGCTGCCAGAGGATAATGAAAAGCACCACCCACCACGTGATGCCCAAACCGATGGTGAGTCCACGCAAGGTTCGAGTCCGGCCAGGATAAATGTATTTGATCGGAACCAGCACCATGACGGCGGCAAATGTGATGAAGGCAGCGTTGAGCCAGAGAGGCGTCCTTCCGGCATACAGGTAGAAGG
>JBGQIR010000063.1:0-8775 GCA_041498535.1 Methylomirabilis sp. (SeqCode) | reverse complement strand
TAGAGATGGCCTGATGAATGATGGTGGACATTGGAGACTTCCCCCTCCACCCAGACCCCCGAGAAGGAGTCCTCGAGAAGGACGCGAATCTCCGAGGTGAGATCGCTTACCGTGTAGATTTTCGGCGGCTGGACGGCTGCCATGGGGGTTTCTTAACACACGCCCCCTGCTTTGTCAAACCCTTTCCCCCCGCGCCGAAACGGCTGTTTGCGGGCTTCCGCCCCCGCTGGAGCCCGCGTGGGACGAAGACCCTAAAGCGCCGCCCGAGGCACAATACGATGCGATCCCCGAGTGGTCGCGACCTCGATGCTGTCCCCATCGGTAGAGACGGTGACCGCCCCGTCCCGGTCGGTCCTGTACAGGTCGATGCCGCTGCCACGATACCGCTCCAGCGTCTCCTGATGCGGATGCCTGAACCGGTTCCGGTAACCGGCGGAGACAACAGCCACGCTGGGTCTCACCCGCTGCAGGAATGGCAGGCCGCTGCTCGTCCTGCCGCCATGGTGAGGCACCTTCAACACCTGCGCCGACAGGTCAGCCTCTCGCTCGAGCAGGAGGCGCTCGGCCTCGTCCTCGATGTCACCCGGCAACAAGAACGTGACGTTGCCGTACCGGAGCGCGATCACCAGCGAGTTGCTGTTGACGTCGGAAAAGTGTCCGCGCGGCGAGCCGCGCAGCAGGTCTGTCGGGGGATGGAGCACGGCGATCTGGACCGGATCGAACTCCGACGTCCGATACCCCGCCCCGTAGATCTTGTGCGGGATCCGCTTGTCGCGCAGGACCTCCTCGAACCAGAGGTACGTCATGTTCGTGACCCGTTGGCCGCCATCCCAGACCTGCCCGACCGGGAACTGATGGAGGACCGCCATCAAACCGTTCAGGTGATCCGGATGCGGGTGGGAGAGGAGCACCAGGTCCAGGTGGCCGATCCAGCGGGAGAGAAGGAACGGGACCACCACCTGCTCCCCGATGTCGAATCGATCGTCGAAAAGCCCGCCACCGTCGATGAGGATGGTCCGCCGTCCCGGAAGTTCCACGACAATCGCGTCGCCCTGACCGACGTCGAGGACCGTCATCCGCACCCGACCGTCCCGAGGCATGGGAACCAACCGAGCAGCGACCAGGATGACAATGGCCAGCGCGGCCGAAAGGGCCAACCATCGCAGCCAGCGCCGTCCCGGCGAGATAACGCCGGCTCCCAGGGCAAGGTAGTAACAGACAACCATCGGCATGGTCGGGGAGAAGAGTCGGACCGATGCAAACGGCCACTGGGCAAACCATTCGGCGACGTCCACCAGCAGATCGATCAGCAACCCGATGAGCGCCGCGAAGAGACTGAGTGACCGTGGGGTGACCGTGGCCAGAAGGGCGAAGAGCATCCCCGCGCCGGTGAGCAGCCCGCTCAAGGGCACGATCAGGAGGTTGGCCAGGATGCCGACGGGCGAGATCCGATGGAAGGTCGAGGCGAGAATCGGCGCGGTCCCGAGGAAGGCGGCGACAGACAAGACGAATGAGGCTGCCCCCCATCGCCAGGCCGCCGGTAGCCGGCCTAGCGGCACCCGACCGACTGCCACCAAGATGGCCCACGTGGCGACGAAGGTGAGCTGAAAGCCGACATCGAACAGAACCAGAGGCTGCCAGATGGCGAGCCCAAGGGCGGAGAGGGCGAGCGTGTTCAGCGAATCGGCCTCCCGGTCAAGCACCAACGCAAGCAGGTAGACGTCAGCCATGACCGCCGCCCGAACCACCGATGGACTCCCGCCTGCCAGGGCCGCATAAAACGTGATGAGGCCCATCGAAACCAAGGCGCTCAAGCGGAGCGGCACCCGGAATCCCCTCAAGAGAAAGAACAGCGCCCCGGCGATCAGGCTCACATTGAGGCCGGAGATGGCGATGATGTGGTAGGTGCCGGAGCCCAGGAACGCCTCGTTGAAACGGCGAGGGATGCCGGAACGCTCCCCGAGGGTGACCGCCACCAGCAGTGACGCCTGATCCGGCGGCAGGAGCTGGGTCACGGCGCGAATCATCCGATCCCGAAGGGCATACGCCCCGGTGAGCAACCAACTCCCCTCGCCGGCTCCGCGCCGCTCGAGGGCGTCCGCTTCGCCCGCCCATCCCTCGAGAGCCACTCCCATGGTCCTGAGGTAGAGAGGGTAGTCAAACCCCCCGGGGTTGAGGTATCCCCGCGGCCGGCGAAGCTTGAATTGCCCGCGAATTCGGTCCCCGTAGTTCAGAACAATCCCGGGGCGAAGAAGGGTCAGGCGGGCTCGCCCTGTGACCTCGATCTGTTGGCCCTCCAGCCAGATCGTCCGCAGGTCGACAAGCACGCGAACGCGCCCGGCTTCGCCCTCGACTCCCCTCGTGTCGGCCTCTAATGGGTCACGTGGTGAGGCGATCACCCCCTCAACCAGGAGAGGCTGCTCCAGGACTTCCTCAGGAAGACGATCGACATGATGTGGAGGGAGCAGACGAAGTTCAACATCGAGGCGACCGGCGCCGAGCGCGAAAAACGTAAGCAGCAGGAAGGCCATTGAGGTGAGTGGCCGGCTGAGCACTGCAAATAGCAGCGCAAGGGCGGCCGCCAGGAGCGCACCGAGGAGCCAAAAGGGCGCCGGGACGATTGCGAGCTGTGCCGCGGCAATCCCCGAAAGGAACATCACGACCGGGAGCACGAGCGGACGGCGCATGGCCTTGATCTTACAGCGATCTTCGGTCGGAGCAAATGAAGAGCCGAATCCCAGCCCTATCGGCGGGACTGCAGCGCAGCGGGAACGATCAGCCCGCCCGAAACAATCAGCTTCAATGCCTCCTCCATCGAGATAGGGACGGGAATGACCGACTTCTCGGGGACAACGAGGAAGAAGCCCGAAGTGGGATTAGGGGCAGTCGGAATGAAGACATTCACGGTCTTCTCGCCGACGAGATCCTGGAATCCCTCCGCCTGTGTGGCCGTGATGAAGCCGAGCGCGTACAGACCCTGGCGGGGGTACTCCAGCATCACCACTTCGCGAAACGCCCCCTTTCCCGGCAGCGTTAAGGCATCGAAGAGCTGCTTGGAGGCACCATAGATGTTCTTCACCAACGGGATGCGAAGGAGGAGGCCCTCTGTCATCGCCACCAACTTGCGCCCAACGATGTTGGTGGTGAGGGTTCCGATCAGGAAAATGATGGCGACTGTCGCCAGGAATCCCAGGCCCGGTATCCGCCTTCCCAGAAGCCCCTGAATGATCGGATCAAGGAAACCATCCAACGATTCGAAGAGGAAGCGCAGCAGGAGGTAGGTTACGAGGAGTGGCAGGACTACCGCCAGTCCCACCGCAAACAGTTCGCGGAAGCGCCGCCGCACTCTGGAAGCCGCCATAGGGGCTTTATAGCAGCCACCTATGAGCATTTCAAGCGAATTGTGTTTACTTCACCCTACGCCATCAACTAGAATCCTGTTGTCTTTCTTGAGCCCACACATTGCGGCGCCAGCGCGGAAAAGGATCAACTCATCTCTTTATGAAGAGGCTTGCTCGATCGCCCGTCATCAGTGACACCTCGTTATCGGGACAAGTCATCGCCCCGTCAATGCGCGCGACCGCCTTTGTCAGGCGACTCCGCCCCTTCTGCCTCATCGATCGTTATCTGCTTCAAGAGATGGTCGCCTCCTTCGCCATCGGGCTCGGGATTTTTACCTTTGTGCTCCTGATGAACCAGATGCTCCGCCTGATGGACCTGATCATCAATAAGGGTGTCGGGGTCGGGGTCGTCCTCCGTCTGTTTCTCTACATCCTCCCCTTCTCTCTCACTGTCACGATCCCGATGTCTGTGTTGCTGGCGGTCTTGGCGACGTATGGCCGTCTCTCGTCCGATGGGGAGACGATCGGCCTGAAGACCGGCGGACTCAGTCTGTATCGCCTCTTGGCGCCGGGCCTTCTGGTCGGCATCGTGGCCACGGCCGTCACGCTCTGGATCACGGTCTCGGTCCAGCCCAGCAGCACCAGGGCCTTTACCACGCTGATCCACCGCTTGTACCAAACCAATGCCATCATGGCGCTTCAGGAAGGGGTCTTCAATGCCAGTTACCCGGGGCTCATCGTCTACGTCGATCACGCGGAAGGACGGACCGCATCGCTGGCCGGCATCCTGATCATCGACCGTAGAAACCCGGCCGATCAGCGCGTCGTGATCGCCAAGGAAGGAAAGATGCTCGACGTAAGAGATGGGGAGGGTTCACACGCCGGCATCACACTGTCTCAAGGGAATATCCATATCACCCCCCGCGACAATCCTGGCCGGTATCGAAACCTCAGGTTTGAACGCTACGATATGCAAATTCCGGCTGGCGGTCGCCTCGGCGACACGCTCGATCGGCCGAAGCAAGGTAGGGAGATGAGGCTGGGGGAGCTGCAGGCGCAGATTCAGCGGCTCAAGAAAGAGGGTGGGAAGGCACTGGACCTCCGGGTGGAATTCCACAAGAAACTCGCTCTTCCGATCGCCTGCCTTATCCTGAGCCTCATCGGTGTGCCACTGGGAATGCGGATCAAGAAGGCGAGCCGCGGGATCAGCCTCGCCCTCAGCGCGGTGTTTGCCGTCTTCTACTACGTGCTGCTCGCGGCCGGCGAGAGCCTCGGATCCAGAGGGCGCATCGACCCTGCGGTAGGGATCTGGTCCCCGAACGTGATCCTGGGGATCATCGCGATCGGGGTGGTGGTCACTGAAGGCCGCGAGGCACTCCTGCCCGCAAAGCTTCGGGTGGCGACCAGAAATCTTTCGGAACTCCTTTCGCGCGGCCTCTCTCAACACAAGACCTCGTAGAATTCAGGCACCTCAATGCGACTCCTGGACCGCTATCTCGGCATGATATTCCTCAAGGCGTTCGCCAACTCCCTGGTTGTCTTTCTTGTGCTCTATGTGATCGTGGATCTGTTCGACCGCCTGTCCCGCTTCCTCGATGTCTCCGGCCTAGTGGTCATCCAGTACTACTTCTACAGGCTGCCCTGGATCGGGTATCAGGTAATGCCGGTGGCAGTGCTCCTCGCCGCCTTGCTCAGCCTCGGCAACCTGGCCCGCCACAATGAGCTGCTCGCCATGAAGATCGGCCAGTTGAGCTTCGTGCGGATCGTCGCCCCAATCCTGATCCTCAGCTTTCTGACGAGCGTCGCGGCGCTGATCCTTGGTGAATCGATCATCCCGAGAATGAATGAGCGTGCGCTGAACGTCTACCGCGTCAAGGTGAAGAAGGTCTCCGCCTTCCGGCGGACCAGGGAGAACGATATCTGGTACCGGGCGAAGGGCAACCGGTTCTTGAACATTTCGCTGATGGAGACGGCATCTGGCACAGTTCAGGGGTTCACTCTCTTCGAACTCTCACCCGATTTTCAACTGGTCCGGCGGGTCGATGCACGAGAGGCCCGATGGCAGGACGGGAAATGGATGCTCAAGGACGGCTTCGTCTCACTGACCCAGCCCGACGACACATACCAAGTGAATCCATTTACAAGCTTGGCTCTCGACCTGGAGGAAAAACCGGAGGATCTCGCACAGGTCGTGCGGGAGTCAGAGGAGATGAACTCTGCCGAACTCCGCGAGTACATCGGCAAGCTCATCAAGAGCGGCGTGAACTCGATTCGGTATCAGGTCGACTTGGCCGCGAAGACGTCCACGGCATTTGTGAGTCTGGTGATGGCGCTCATCGGGATCGCGTTCGCCCTGCGGACCGGCAAGGGAGGCGTCATGGCCTGGACGGGGGCCTGCGTCGTGGTCGCCGTCTGCTACTGGCTCCTCCTCCTGGCCAGCATCAACCTGGGGCGGGGCGGCGTGCTTCCCCCGCTCGTCGCGGCCTGGCTTCCCAATGCCCTCTTCGTCGCCGCCGGCCTCGGGTCGGTGCTTACGGCCAAAGGATGAAAGAAAAAGTTCAGAGTTCAGGGTTCAGAGTCAACCAGACTAGTGAATGCGTTCTTCTCTCTGAACGACGAACTCTGAACTCTGAACGCCCTACGTCCCCTCGCTCCAGGACTCCAGATAGCGCTGCTGCTCCGGCGTCAGCTCATCGATCCGGACTCCCATGGACGCCAGTTTCAACGCGGCAATCTGGGTGTCGATCTCCTTCG
Source organism: Methylomirabilis sp. (SeqCode) (assembly GCA_041498535.1). Taxonomy (GTDB): domain Bacteria; phylum Methylomirabilota; class Methylomirabilia; order Methylomirabilales; family Methylomirabilaceae; genus Methylomirabilis. The sequence continues at coordinate 2,680 of JBGQIR010000063.1, read as the reverse complement.
GCACCCGGTAGACGCGCTTCTCCAGCTTGCCCCTCTGCTTCACCGCGTACTCGGCCGAGAGGGCCTGGTTCGCAAAGCTCATGTCCATCACGCTCGGCGGATGGCCCTCGGCTGCCACCAGATTGATCAGACGACCCTCCCCGAGAACGATGATGCGCCGTCCGTCGTGCAGAACGTACTCCTCGACGAACTCCCGGGCCGTCCGCCTTGTCTTGGCGAGCCCTCCCAGCGCCTCGAGATCAACCTCCACATTGAAGTGGCCGGAGTTGCAGACGATGGCGCCGTCTTTCATGAGCTGGAAATGCTCCTCCCTGATCACATGGAGGTTCCCGGTCAGGGTGACAAACAGGTCGCCAATGCGCGCCGCCTCGGTGAGGGGCATGACGGAATAGCCGTCCATGACCGCCTCTAGCGCCTTCAGGGGCTCGACCTCTGTCACGATGACGTTGGCACCCATCCCCCGCGCCCGCATGGCAACCCCCCTTCCGCACCACCCGTAGCCGCACACCACAAAGCGCTTGCCGGCCAGGAGCATGTTCGTCGCTCGGAGGATCCCATCGATCGTGCTCTGGCCGGTTCCGTACCGGTTGTCGAAGAGGTGCTTGGTATCGGCGTCGTTGACGGCAATGATCGGGTAGGCCAGGACCCCGTCACGCTCCATGCTCCTCAACCGGATGACGCCGGTGGTGGTCTCTTCGGTTCCGGCGATCACCCCCGGGAGCAGATCTTTGCGATCGGAGTGAAGCACCGAGATCGTGTCGGCCCCGTCGTCCATCGTGAGGTGTGGCCGGTGGGCGATGGCGCTTCCGATGTGTCGATAGTAGGTCTCCTTGTCCTCCCCCTTGATGGCGAACACCGGTATTTTGAAGTGCTGGACCAACGCGGCGGCGACATCGTCCTGCGTGCTGAGGGGGTTGGAGGCGCAGATCCGAACCTCGGCCCCCCCGGCCTTCAAAGCGCGGGCCAGGTTCGCCGTCTCCGAGGTCACGTGCAGACATGCCGTCACCCGTATCCCGCGAAGCGGCCGCTCCTTCTCAAACCGCTCCTCGATCATCGCCAGCACCGGCATCGAGCCGCGCCCCCATTCAATACGAAGGAGACCCTTGTCAGCTAACGAGATGTCCTTGATGTCGTAGTCCACAAAGCCTCCCGATAAAAGCGTTCATAGTTGGTAGTTCATCGTTCACAGAAGAACGCGCAAGGCCGATCTAGCACTCTGATCTTTAATCTCTGAACTCTGAACGCCGATCTCTGAGCTCTGAACCCTGAACTATGAACTCTGAACCAGCCCTGCAAAACGTTCATAGTTGGTAGTTCCTAGTTCATAGAAAGACAAGCTACTCGTCGCTGAGCTCTTCACTCTGAACTATGAACCCCCTATGCTCCTAGTCGGCTGGCATCCTTCTTGAGCGCCTCGGCCTTGTCGGTCTGTTCCCACGTGAAACCGGGCTCGTTTCGCCCGAAGTGGCCATAGGCGGCCGTCTGCTTGTAGATCGGGCGCCGCAGGTCGAGGCTCTTGATCATCCCGGCTGGGGTCAATTCGAAGTGCGTGCGGACCATCTTCATCAGCTCATCGTCCGGGATGACCCCGGTCCCCTTGGTATCCACTAGCACCGAAACCGGGTCGGCGATGCCGATGGCGTAGGCCAACTGGATCTCGCACTTCTTGGCCAGGCCGGCCGCCACGAAATTCTTGGCGATATACCTGGCGGTGTACGACGCGGATCGGTCTACCTTGGTGGGGTCCTTGCCGGAGAAGGCGCCGCCGCCGTGGCTCCCGACCCCGCCGTAGGTGTCCGCGATAATTTTTCGGCCGGTGAGCCCGGTGTCCCCGTGGGGGCCCCCGATCACGAAGCGGCCGGTGGGGTTGATGTGGTAGTTGATCAGGTCCAGGTCCACCAGATCCTTGGGCAGGACCGGCAGGATGACCTTCTCAATGATGTCCTCCCGGAGCTGCTTCAGCGGGACATCGGGGCTGTGCTGGGCGGCGATGACCACGGTATCGACGCGATTCGGCTTTCGATCGACGTATTCGATCGTCACCTGCGACTTCCCATCCGGCCGGAGGTAATCCAGGATCTCCTTGCGCCGGACCTCGGCCAGCCGCCTCACCAGCTTGTGAGCCAGCATGATCGGCATCGGCATCAGCTCGGGTGTCTCGTCGGTCGCATAGCCGAACATCAAGCCCTGGTCCCCCGCCCCCTGGATATCGACCCCGAGCGCGATGTCGGGTGACTGTTCCTGAATGGCGTTGATGACGGCGCACGTCTCGTAATCGAAGCCGTACTTGGCCCTCGTATAGCCGACGTCCCGGATCGTCTCCCGGACGACCTTCGGGATGTCAACATAACACTTGGTGCTGATCTCCCCGGCCATAAAGGCCAGCCCCGTCGTCACCAGTGTTTCACAGGCAACCCGACCATACGGGTCCTGGGCAAAGATGGCGTCGAGGATTGCGTCGGAGATCTGATCGGCGATCTTGTCTGGGTGACCTTCTGTCACTGATTCCGAGGTGAACAGGTATCGTCTTGACGGCATAAATCGGTCCTCCTCCTCCGGGTTTCGGGTTTCGGGTCACATTCGACGAAAAACTCGAAACTTCAAACTCGAAACTCGAAACTCAGGTGTCTAGGTCGGCGACTGTAACACACTCTCCCCGTTTGTCAAGAAAAAGACTCCC
>JBGQIR010000062.1:0-8884 GCA_041498535.1 Methylomirabilis sp. (SeqCode) | reverse complement strand
GGATCGCCACGGGCATCTGCTTGATCATCGAGCGCGACCCGATCATTACCGCGAAAGAGGTCGCCAGCCTCGACCAGTTGTCGGGCGGCCGGTTTCTCTTCGGCCTTGGCGGCGGCTGGAACGCGGAGGAAATGGCCAATCATGGCACCGAGTTCAAGAAGCGGTGGCGCCTGCTGCGTGAGCGCGTGCTCGCGATGAAAGCCATTTGGACCCAGGAGGAAGCGGAGTTTCACGGCGAATTCGTGAACTTCGACAAGCTATGGTCGCATCCCAAACCTGCCCAGAAGCCTCATCCCCCGATCCTCATGGGCGGGGATGGGCCAACAACCTTTGATCGGGTGATCGAGTTCTGTAATGGCTGGATCCCGATTGGCACCAGGGCGTTCAGCCTCCCAGACAAAATTGCGACGCTGCGTCAGCGCGCCGAGGCGGCGGGGCGAGACCCGCAGCACATCTCGGTCTCCATCTTCGGCGCCACGCCCGACCGGGGGACCGTCGATGAGTTGGAGAAGGCGGCAGTCGAGCGCGTGATCTTCGGGCTGCCCTCAGCCGACAAGAAGACCTTGCTCCCCCTGCTTGACAAATACGCCGCGCTCATTCGTTGAGGAAAATCCCATCCCGTGAACGGAAGCGGGGAGGCGAACTGAGAGCAGCTTCCGTAACGCGCACTCTGCTTCAGAGTGCAGATTACACCCCCGAAATCTACACCTGCTCGAAGCCGTACCCGTTTTCTCCTCGAGTTGACCGGTCTGCTGTCGCCTTCCTCCCAAAAGCGCGTCATCTCTAACCCGGGACATGGCCAACCGCCTCGCCAACGCCTGGCAGACCGGTGAGGAGAAGCTTGTTGTCTGGATACTCCTGGATACGGGGCTTCAGATCTCGGTGCTCGCTTGACTCACGAAAGCCAATCGCCTCTGTTTTGCCCCAGCCGGCGCCCCCAGGAGAAACTCCGACCCCCTGGGAACAATTCCCGCCCTCTTAAAACGATCCGCCTCCCAGTGAAGCTTCCTTAAGAGCTGGACATTCCCCTGTATCTATAGCTAGTTACAGGGCTCGGAATATCGGCCGACCTCGCCCATTTGGTCTGGTACGGCCTTTGCTCACATTAGCACTCGTCTGACTCTGGACTCAGCGGTTCTCGAAAAGTATGGGCTTCGGCCCTTCGGCAGGTTCAGAGTTGAGCCAGAACGGGTGGGAGCAAGGCGTTAACGATGAGCATGCATGTTATCTTGTGTTCGAGCAGTCGAGAACTTGTGGAGGCTGCCTCCAGATCGTTGGATCAAGACGGGTCTCGCCTGACGGTGTGTGAGTCCGGATTGGAAGTCCTTGGGGCTGTCGAAGTCATGGATGCCGATCTGTTGGTGCTGGATCTGGAGACACCCGGCCTCAACGGCCTCCTCATCATTTCTGCCATCAAGGAACTTTCCCCGGGGCTGTCGATCGTGGCCGTGTCCACAAGACCCGAGGTGGATGCGCGAGCTGTCTCGCACAAGGGGGTGTCGTACGCAACGCTTCCCTCCCGTTCCTACGCGGGAATCCAGGCGGTCTTCGCAGATCTGGCTCTCAGCAGATGGATTGGGATTGCCTCTAGAGCGGGGTTCACACAATGATGGGGCGACGAATTGTCATTCTTGGCGCGGGGTTCGGCGGGCTGTTTACGGCTCTCGAGCTGGACAGGCGGCTCCGAAAGGAGACCGGGCTTGAGATTCGCCTCCTGGACGCGCGTAACTTTCACCTCTTCTCGCCAATGCTCCACGAGGTCACGTCGGGCATCATTGAACCCCGCCATGTGGTCTGGCCCATTCGGGCCCTCAGTGGCAAGACGCGACTGACCTTTGAGACCAGGGAGGCTCGATCAATCGACCTGGGGAACCGGAGGGTCCTGACCGATCACGGCGACGTGGGATACGACTCCCTCGTGATCGCTTTGGGAAGCGTGACCAACTACTTCGGCGTCAGCGGGGCCGAGGAGAGAGCGTTTACGTTCAAGACGCTGAAGGACGCTGTCAGGCTCAAAAACCACATCCTGGAGATGTTCGAGCGGGCCGTCCTTGAGCGCGATCCCGATCTGAGACGAAGGCTTCTCACGTTCGTCCTGGTTGGGGCCGGTTGCACGGGTGTGGAGTTGGCGACGGAGATCGACGATCTCGCGCGGAAGACACTGGCGAGACATTATCCAAGCCTGGATGTGCGAGACATCCGGGTAGTGCTGGCCGAGGCAACGGGAAGGATCATCCCTTGCGTCAGTGATCGGTTGGCCGACTTGGGTCTGGAAAAGCTGAGGCAGAAGGGGCTCGAGGTTCGATTGCACTCGCCGGTCGTCCGGGTCAGCGACGGAGCGGTTGAATTGGCAGATGGCGACATCATCCAGACGGAGACCGTGATCTGGACGGCAGGGGTGAAGGCGAACCTGGTCGTTGAGAACCTGCCAGTTGAGAAGGATAAGCTGGGTCGCGTTGTTGTTGATGAATGCCTCGAGTTGCCTACCTTCTCGGGCGTGTTCGCCATCGGGGATTGCGCCCACTGTCGGGACCCGCGGCTCCACGACGCCCTGCCCCCAACGGCGCAGGTGGCCATTCAGCAAGCCCACTGCGTGGCCGCTAACATCATCAGGGAATGGCAGGGACAAGCCAAAGAGCCCTTCGTCCATCGCCATCGCGGGGACCTGGTCTCCCTGGGGGCAGGCGATGGGGTCGGAGAGATCGCGGGGGTGAGATTTTCTGGTCTCCCGGCTTGGTTGCTGTGGCGTTCGGTCTTCCTTGTCAAGCTCTTCGGGTGGAAGAATCGCATCCGGGTTGCGCTGGATTGGATCATCAGTTCCCTTTTTCAAAGGGACCTGGCAAAGCTGGAATGGTAATGGTGTTGATGTGATCAGTTTCGGAATGTCACATGGCGACGATTGTGGAATACAGTGCTGACAAGCCGGCAAGAAACGGCTATCCCAAGAGGATCGTATCCCCTCCCTCGCCTCGTCGGTGTTGCTTCACGCATATGAAGCGCATCGGGGAGGTGCAGACGGAAGGAGATGGCCAGCGGTTTTATTATAAGCGCTGCACACGCTGCGGCTTCACGGTCCGGGAGTTCGTGTTCAACATCGAGTTGGACAGGTTGCGGGCTGTTGAGCTGGCCGAGTGGAATCGGGCGGCTGGCTGGATCGATCGACTACACCGCGAAGCCGAAGCCGATATCGCAGCCTGACGGTCCCCTCACCTTCTCCTCTCCCCCACCGGGGGGCGAGGGGGTTCACAGAGGGGAGGGGAACCGAAAGGTGTGAAGGGAAGAGAGATGGCGGAGGCACAGTCGACATTATTGTCCGGGGTACTCAACACGATCGCGGTCGCCAGTGGCAAAGGGGGCGTCGGCAAATCAACCGTGTCGGCGAACCTGGCTGTCGCGCTGATGCGGACAGGGGCGAGGGTCGGCCTCATGGATGCGGATGTCTACGGCCCATCTATCCCCAAGCTCATGGGCGCGGGCGGCGCGCAACAGCAGACGGAAAGCGGGAAGATGATTCCGCCTGAGCGGTATGGCATAAAGATCATGTCGATGGGGTTCTTCCTGCCAAAGGGTGACGCGGTGATCTGGCGGGGCCCGATGCTGCACAAGATGGTCCAGGAGTTCCTGGGCCGCGTGGAGTGGGGGGAGCTGGATTACTTGGTGATCGATCTCCCACCAGGGACGGGCGATGTACAACTGAGCCTGTGCCAGTCGATTCCGCTCACCGGTGCCGTGATCGTCTCCACCCCGCAGGATTTGGCGCTGGAGGTGGCTTCGAAGGCCATCGTGATGTTCAAGAAGCTCAAGACTCCGATCCTGGGGATTGTCGAAAATATGAGCTACTACCACTGTTCGCATTGCGGCCAACGAGACGATATCTTCGGCCACGGCGGGGCCAGGGAGGCCAGTGAGAAAGCCGAGATCCCGTTCCTGGGCGAGATTCCCCTCGATGCCCGCATCCGCGTGGGGAGCGATGAGGGCAGGCCGGTGGCGCTGGAGCCCGCTGACTCGCCACTCGCCCGAGCCTTCCATGAGGTCGCGGGCCGTCTGGCGGCGAGGATCAGTATCGCCAATGCCGCTGCCGGTGCCCTTCCTAAGGCGCCGGTGATTGTGCTACGATAGGCTGGAAGGGATCGAACCATATGTCCAGATTGCGTGACAGCTTCGGCCGGGTCATCGACGATCTCAGAATCTCGGTTACGGATCGGTGTAACTTTCGGTGCACCTACTGCATGCCAGCCGAGGGGATGAAATGGGTCGTGAAAGCGGAGATCCTCAGCTATGAGGAGATCGTCCGGGTGGCCAGGATCATGGTGGAGTTGGGGATCATTACGATCCGGGTCACCGGGGGCGAGCCCACCGTGCGGGCCAACCTCGAGGTGCTGATTCGGGGCCTCAGCCAGATCGACCCCACGCTCGATCTGACCATGACGACGAACGGCTTCCTCCTGAAGAAGCAGGCCAGGGCGCTGCGGGAGGCGGGTCTCAAGCGGATCAATGTCAGTCTCGATTCCCTCCGCCGGGAGTGTTTCGCGCAGATGACGCGCCGAGACGTCCTCCATGAGGTCCTGGAAGGCCTGGAGGAGGCAAGCGCGGTAGGGTTCTCGCCCATTAAGATTAACGCGGTGGTGGTGCGGGGGGTCAACGAGAACGAGGTCGTGGACTTTGCCCGTCTGGCACGCGAGAAGGGGTATCAGGTCCGCTTCATTGAATTCATGCCGCTCGACGCCGATCGGGCGTGGAGCATGGAGAAGGTGGTGCCAGCCCGGGAGATCCTGGCCCGCATCAATGCGGACTACCCCCTCGTTCCCGCCAGGACCAGTCGTCTGGAACCGGCCACCGTCTTCCGGTTCGCCGATGGTCGCGGAGAGGTCGGGGTCATCCCCTCGGTGACCGAGCCGTTCTGCGACAGTTGTAACCGCATCCGCATCACGGCGGATGGCCAGCTCCGGACCTGCCTATTTTCCACTACCGAGCGCAACCTGAAGGGGCTTCTGCGGACCGGGGCCCCTGACGAGGAGATCGCCGACTTCATCGTCGCTGCGGTGTGGACGAAAGAGCCTGGCCACCGGATTAACCGGCCCGATTTTATCCAACCAGTACGGAGTATGTCAGCCATCGGCGGCTGATGAGGATCGCCGCATAAGGACGTGATGGTAGGTTTCTTGGAGAAGGAGACAACGGAGGCTATCGATGGGCGTCCTGCACGGCAAATTCGAACCCAACATCTTCACCACCACGGCCGACTGGCTCTTCAACTGGGCCCGCAAGTCCTCCCCCTGGCCGATGACCTTCGGGCTCGCCTGCTGCGCGATCGAGATGATGGCGACCGGCGCCTCCCGCTTCGACCTCGATCGCCTGGGGGCCGGGGTCTTCCGCCCCTCCCCCCGCCAGTCCGACGTCATGATCGTGGCCGGGACCGTTACCGAGAAGATGGCCCCCCGGATCAAGACCCTCTACGAGCAGATGGCGGACCCCAAGTGGGTCATCGCCATGGGCGCCTGCGCGATCTCCGGGGGCCCCTTCTACTACGACGCCTACCACGTCGTCAAGGGGGTAGACCTGATCATCCCGGTGGACGTCTATGTCCCCGGCTGCCCCCCCACCCCCGAGGCGCTCATCTACGGCATCCTGATGCTGCAGGACAAGATCACCCACGACACGATCGCCAAGCCCAGCCGGGCGGCCGGGCGGACCGACCTGCTGGCGGCCAGGGGATAGCCATGAGCGGCTACGTGCAGGACCTCGTCGGCGGCGTTGCGAGCATCCTGGTCTCGCTCCGGGTCACCCTCCGCTATCTCTTCACCCCGGCCATCACCACCCAGTACCCGGACGAGCATCGCGTCCAGCCCCTCCGCACCTTCAACCGGCACATCCTCACCATCGACGAAGCGACCGGGATCCTCAAGTGCACCGCCTGCGAGGCCTGCGCCCGGATCTGCCCCGCCCGCTGCATCGAGCTGACCGGGGCCGGCAAGGGCAAGGACCGCCGCGCGGCCACCTTCGAGATCGACCACAACCTCTGCATGTACTGCAACCTCTGCGTCGAGGTCTGCCCCTTCGACGCGATCACCATGTGGACCCGGATCGGGGAGCTGTCGGCCTACACCCGGAGCGGCCTGGTCTACGATCAGCCGACCATGACGGCGGATCGCTTCTACCCCACCCCCATGACGCCCGAGCGGCCCCAGGGGGCCGGCAAGGCGGCTGGGGCGGCGACGGCGACCTGAGATGACGGTGTCATGACACAAGAGCAGAACAGACGACCGGTAGCGCTGCTACACGATAGCTTCGGGCGGGTTGTGGACGATCTCCGGATCTCCTTGACCGATCGCTGTAACTTTCGTTGCCTCTACTGCATGCCGCTGGAAGGCCTTGCATGGCTTCCCAAGCCGGAGATCCTGACCTTCGAAGAGATCATCCGGTTCGTCAGGATCATGATGGGCCTGGGCGTAAAGACCATCCGCCTGACCGGAGGGGAGCCGACCGTGCGCGAGTCGGTGGAGGAGTTGGTGGCCGGCCTGGCGCAGCTCTCGCCCGGGTTGGACCTCTCGATGACCACCAATGGTTTTCTCCTGCCGAAGAAGGCCGCGGCGCTGGCTCGGGCGGGACTCAAACGGATCAACATCAGCCTCGATACGCTCCGGCCGGATCGGTTCAAGCAGATCGTCAGGGTGAAGGGGATCGAGGTCGGACATGTCCTGGATGGGATGGCGGCCGCCGAAGCGGCGGGGCTGCATCCCATTAAAGTCAATATGGTGGTCATGCGAGGACAGAACGACGATGAAGTGGTGGAGATGGCTGCCCTGGGCCGGGAGAAGGGATACCAGGTCCGCTACATCGAGTTCATGCCGCTCGATGGCGAACGGGGTTGGAGTCGCATGATGGTTTTTCCCGCCAGGGAGATCCTCGATCGGATCAATCGGGTCTTCCCGCTGCTGTCCGCAAACGGGCGGGACCACGAACCAGCCACTCGGTATCGGTTCGCGGATGGCCGGGGAGAAGTGGGAGTCATCGCCTCGGTGACAGAGCCGTTCTGTGGGAGCTGCAACAGGATTCGGCTTACCGCGGACGGCCAGATTCGAACCTGCCTGTTCTCGCTCAAAGAGCATAGCCTGAAGCGGTTCCTGCGAAGCGGCGCCAGCGATGAAGAGATCGCCTGCTTTGTCCAGGAAGCGGTCTGGCAGAAGGAACCGGGGCATCGGATCAACGAGGCGGACTTCGTCCAGCCGGCGAGAACGATGGCGGCCATCGGTGGATGAGCGCCCGCGGAAGGAGAAACAATGGCAGGGCTGAGGCGACTGGTGAACGATGTCATCGACGAGAGCCTGGCGTCCCTCCCAACCGCAGTCGCCGAACATCTGACGAATTCGAAGAAGGAACTGCTTCTGGCGATTCGAGCCCTCGTGGATGAGGAGCTGAAGTGGAGTGATATCCACCTGGCCAGAACACGAGAGCTGAAAGCAAAGCGCGCTCAGGCCCGCGGGGCCCGTGTGAAGAAATAAAGATCCGGACCGAGAGGTTCAAAGAAGGCGCAAATGATCTGGGGGCCGTGCCGGTCGCCACTCCGTAATCGAACAGGCATATAAACTGAGTCAGCCTTTCGATCCCGCCTGACCAGGCGGGATTACTACGTGTGGAGAAGTAGAGACACGCAAACGGTAGGACATCCTCGTGGAGCTTCCCTGAGATGTCGAGTGCGTCGCAACACGTCATGATCCTTGGCTCCGGTCCCGCTGGGCTGACTGCGGCCCTGTACACCGCCCGGGCCAATCTGCATCCGTTGGTGGTCGAGGGGGCCGAGGCTGGCGGGCAGTTGACCCTGACCACGATGGTTGAAAACTATCCGGGGTTTCCGGAAGGGCTGATGGGGCCTGATCTGATCCAGGTCATGCGGCAACAGGCAGAGCGGTTTGGTGCCAAGTTCCTGAAGGGCGACGCCACCGCCGTGGATCTGAGCGTCAGGCCATTTACCGTCACCGTCGAAGAGGAGAGGCTCCAGACGAGGGCGCTCATTATCGCCACCGGAGCCTCCGCGAACTTGATTGGGTTGGAGTCAGAGCGAAAGCTGTTGGGACATGGGGTCTCGACCTGCGCCACCTGCGACGGGTTCTTCTTCAGGGATCAAGAGGTGGCGGTGGTGGGTGGAGGGGACTCGGCCATGGAGGAGGGGATCTTCTTGACGAAGTTTGCCACGAAGGTGACGGTCATTCATCGGCGGGACAAGTTGCGGGCATCAAAGATCATGCAGGAACGGGCCTTCAAAAATCCAAAGATCGCGTTCTTGTGGAACCGCACAATCGAGGAGATCCTGGACGCTTCGCAGGGGAAGGTGACGGGGATTCGAACCAGGATCAACGGCTCGCCAAAGACGGAGACCCTGTCATGTGACGGTGTGTTCGTTGCTATCGGGCATTCTCCCAATACCAGATTGTTCACCGGGAAATTGGAGATGGACGGGCGGGGCTATGTCGTGACTCATCACGGGACGATGACCAGTGTCCCCGGCGTGTTTGCCTCCGGCGATGTGCAAGATCATGTCTATCGTCAGGCGATTACCGCGGCTGGCTCGGGATGCATGGCGGCCATCGATGCCGAGCGGTACCTGGAGAGCCTGGGGTGAGGCGAGGTGAGGGGTGCGAAGTGCGGGGTTCAACTCTTCTTGCCTGGAAATAGAGTTGGTGGTGTGAAGTGGAGAGGGTAAGACGATGGCGATGAAACCGATGAAGTCTCTCCTCGGACTGGAGGAGGGGATGCGGATCATCATGGATGCGGTGTATCCGATCGAGCGGACGGAGCGGGTGGGACTGCTCGAGGCGGTGTGCCGGGTGTTGGCCGAGGAGGTGACGGCGGGCATGGATGTTCCGCCGTTTGCCCGTGCGGCCAT
>JBGQIR010000061.1:0-8937 GCA_041498535.1 Methylomirabilis sp. (SeqCode) | reverse complement strand
CTCTCTCTGTCATTTCAATACTATCAGTAGGTTACCAAGGATACTTCATATTGTTTATGAGCAGTTCCTGCCCGCTCGCGACACGCCGACAGTAGCACAAGCGTTTGGAAACTGTCAATCGGACTTGGGACTTCGCACTCTATCGCCACAAACTTCGCGCTTGACCTCTGAGCCCATTTATGTTACGAGATCATTAAAAGCAGCCGCTTGGACCAGGATTAATGAGGAGGGCTATCGAGGGTGGCAGCCAAACAGCCAAGGACCAAAGCAAAATCGCCTGCTCAGGCGATGGGCATGAAGATCCTGGCTGGCTCGAACAAAGAGAAGGCACTTGCCCTAGAGCAATTAACAGAAGACCTCCTCGATGAACTCGGCTACTTTGATTTCCGCGCCAAACTTTCCCCCACCGGTCTCGCCATCGACCTGAAAGCCCGCCATCTTTCGGGATCACACCGCCTACACTGCCACGGACGCACAATCGCGCATGAGATTCGTCTGGATGAGCTGCGCAAGGTCCATCGGAGGTATATTCAGGAGCGGAGACGGGATAAGCGGTTAGCCGGTGTCTTCTTCTCGCTCTCCGGCTTTCACCCGACTGCGACAACCTGGTTTTCACGCCTTGATTCCGCTGCCAGGGGCAACTATCACCTATTCGGCGTAGATAAGATCTCTGCCCTGCTCCGGCGTGCCAAGCTGGTCTCATCCCCCGAGCAGATCCTCCATACCATCGAGTGTCGGGTCATGGCGGAGCTCGGGGCGCGCAACCTCGTCTTTGCGGCAGGAAGGTTCTACTGGGTCTTCCTTATCCATGCCAAAAAAGGGGCTGCCTACTTGGTACTTGACGCGCACGGATCGCCGGTCTCTCGACATGTCGCCCAGTCCATCAAGCGGATGGATACGTCTCTGAAAGGAAAGCGCCTTCTTGACCTGCAGGCCAGGGAGAAAGTCCTCCTGGTCCTCGCCGAGGCGGGACAGAAGAATATCGAGTTCCTCGCACGGGAGGCGAAGGAACCCCTCACCGATCTTCGTGAGGTGATCCAGGGACTCCTCCACGAAGGCTTCCTCACCGCAGAGCCCGCAGGTCAGCCGCGCTGGCGATGTGACCGTTACTCCATCAAGCCTGAGTTCGATGTCTTTCTGTGCCTCGCCCGCCAGTTCCTTGATAGCTCCCAGCGGTTCAAGTTCATCCGGTCGAATTTCGCCGTGCAGATGCTGGTGGCTGGCCTGCTTCCCCACCTGGAAGAACGATTCCACCTGAAGCTCTCTGAGGAGGACCGGTCGTGGCTTCCGAAGTTCTTGGCCGTCTCCCCATCTGCCCTTTCCTACGCCCTATTCGCGCCGACAGACCATTTTCTCTCCGCCTGGCAGGAGCTGGAGAGCCGTCTGCTTCCCAGCCAGGAGAAGGACCGGCTCCGGAGCCAACACCTCAGTAAACTTTACTCCGACCTCCTCCTGCGATATGCTAGCGACCTACAGGATAGCCGCTTCGATGAGGTGCTCCGTCACAAAGGCGTGCGAGGCCATCTCTACCGGATCACGGCCAAGGCGTCAAGCGCCGACGAGCTGTTTTTCACGATGAAGGGTGAATCGTATTTCACGCTCTCGGGGCCGCCGGCCGCCGGCGCCGCCGCCGCAAAGGGCGCAGGGCCCGTGACCGGTCCCGATGGAGATACCGCCCTGAGCAACGGGAAGGCCCTGTTGCACATGCAGGAGTTCGACTATGCCGTCGAGCTGTTTGACAGGGCGATCAGGGACCTGAAAGACCCGAACAAGCTCCTGGAGGCATGGAACTGCAAGGGGGCCTGCCTCCTGCATCAAAAGCGCCACTCCGCCGCGATCACCTGCTTCAACGAGGCCCTTCGCTACGACGGCAATTACAAGGAGGCCTGGCTCCATAAGGCCGCCTGCCTGAAAGAGTTGGGAGATAGCAACGGGGCTATTCGCTGCGCCAAGCGGGCCCTGGAGATCGATCCGTCCTTCGATCACGCGCGAGACTTTTTGCGGAGCGTCTGACACAACCCCATCTGAGAAGTCATGGACAACATTATCACCTGCCGACACGGCCTCAACGGGTCACTGGGCCAACCGTGATCGGCATTCTCGACTACGCTGCCTATGTTCCGATCTCCCGCCTTGCATGGGCTGAGATCGCCAGAGCCTGGGCCCGGTCACTCGTCCCACCCCAAGCTGGCGGGGAACGGGCCGTCGCGAACTTCGATGAGGATAGTCTGACGCTGGCGACCGAGGCGGCGCTCCGCTGTCTGGGACATTCTGAGGGTCCTCGCCCAGAGGGCATCTACTTCGCTTCGACCACCGCGCCCGACCAGGAGCGGCAGGCGGCCACCGTCATCGCGGCCGTAACCGATCTGCCGCGCGAGATCCGGACGGCCGACTTTGCCGGCTCGCTTCGGGCCGGGACGTCGGCGCTCCTCGCTGCCCTCGACGCCGTCAAGGGCGGCCCGGCCTGGTCAGTCCTGGTAGCGGCAGCCGACTGTCGGCTGGCCGAGCCGGGCCAGACGGCGGAGGCCTTCATCGGAGATGGCGCTGCTGCCCTCCTCATCGGAGAGGGTGAGGCGATTGCCACAGTTGAAGCGGTGCATTCCATCGCAGAGGAGTTCCCAGGGACTTGGCGCCGAAGCGGGAACCCTTTCATCGAGAACGACGATGAGAAATTCGCCGCCACGTACGGGTATCAACGGATTCTCCTGGACGCGATGAGGGGCCTGCTTGAGAAGGCAAGGCTGACCCCGACACAGCTCGCCAAGGTCGTGTGCCCTGCCCCCGATCTGAGCAGCTACACCGCACTTGCCAAGGCCTCTGGCATCCCGCTGGCGTTTCTCCAAGACCCGCTCCTCCTCTCGGTCGGCTTCACGGGCGCGGCCTGCCCTCTTCTGCTCTTGACAACGTGCCTGGAGCGCGCCGAGCCCGGGCAGTTGATCCTGCTTCTCAGTTACGGCGGCGGGGCCGACGCCATTCTTCTCTCGGTGACCGACCAGATCGAAGTCCACCGGTCACGAGCGCGGCGCCCTCTCCTCGGTCCCGGGCGCCCCCTTGCAAGCTACCAGACGTATCTCAGGTATCGGGATTTGGTCAGAAGCCAACACGGCCTGTGGGAGATCGAACCATTCAGTTCCCTCACCATGATGTGGCGTGAAGGCAAGCAGAACTTGGCGCTGTATGGTGTCAAGTGCACCAAGTGTGAGGCGGTCTTCTTTCCGGCGCGGCGGGTCTGCCCACGGTGTGAAACCAAGGATGCCTTTGAGCCCTACAAGCTAGGTCGGCGGGGGAAGCTCGTCACGTTCAGCAAAGACCGCCTCTACCCGAGTCCGGAGTCGCCCACGGTCATGGCAGTGATCGACCTGGAGGGCGGCGGGCGATTCTTCACACAGATGACGGATTGCGATTCCGACGCGCCCCGGATCGGGATGGACGTGGAGCTGACATTCCGAAAGTTCCATGAGTCGAAAGGATACGCTCACTACTTCTGGAAAGCCAGACCCGTTCATCCGGGACCTTAACCTCGTCAGGGTATCGCCTTCCTGCCACGGGTAGGAACGGCACCCTCACTCCACATGGAAGGATCAGCAGACGTTGATGAGCATTCGCGACAAAGTCGCAATCATCGGGGTCGGCGCGACGAAGTTCGGGGAGAACTTCACCCTGGATTACTCGGACATGATTGTGGAGGCGGCCTACGAGGCGTTTGAGGACGCGAACGTGTCGCCCTCGCAGATCCAGGCCGCCTGGCTTGGGACCTGCTTCCCCGATTCCGGAGGCTACCAGGGCAATGCCGGCGCGTCACTCGCCGACGCCCTCAGCCTCTACAAGGCGCCGATCAGCCGCGTGGCCAACTACTGCGCCACCGGTACCGATGCCTTCAGGAACGCCTGCTTTGCCGTCGCGTCCGGCGTATACGACATCGTGCTTGTGGTGGGCGCAGAGAAAATGCGCGATGTGACCCCGCGTGAGAGCCTGGTGGGCCAGTTGGCGGAGACCGGTCATCCGGTCCACGGCAAGGGGGTCACCGCCCCGGGGATGTTTGCCCTGATCGCCACCCGCTACTTCGATTGCTTCGGCATCGGTCGCGAGACACTTGCCAAGGTCGCGATGAAGAACCACCGGCACGGCAGCCTGAACCCCAAGGCTCACTTCCAGAAGGAGATCACGCTGGAGCAATATCTGAAGGCGCCGATGGTCGCCGACCCGCTGAGTCTGTACGATTGCTGCCCCCAGACCGATGGCGCGGCCGCGGCCGTGATCTGCCGGGCCGATCTCGCCTCAACGTTTAGTCAGGAGCCCATTTTCGTGAAGGGGCTTGGCCTCGCCAATCCGGTCGGTGACAAGCTGGCCTTTGACCCCGAGTCCGATTTCATCTCCTTCCAGGCCACCAAGGAGGCCGCGCAACAAGCGTATGACCAGGCAGGGATCAAGGACCCATTCAAAGAAATCGATGTCGCGGAGGTTCATGATTGCTTCACGATCACCGAGCTTGTGACCTACGAAGACCTGGGATTTTGCCGGAAAGGCGAAGGACCGCAGTTTATTGACAAGGGCGTCTCGTCGCTTGACGGCGAGCTGCCGGTCAACACGAGCGGTGGCCTCAAGTCGTGTGGCCACCCGATCGGCGCCTCCGGGCTCCGGATGATCGGGGAGATCACGGACCAGCTCCGCGGCAGGGCTGGCCGACGACAGGTCAAGGGCGCCAAGCGGGGCCTCATCCACAACCTTGGTGGCCTGGGTGCCGTCACGAGCGTCATCGTGTTGGCAAGCTCTTGATGGCTCTTGCAGAACCCGCCTGAACCCCTCGATCGCTGTGTTCCCCTTCCACTGTGTGAGGAAAGATCGAGAAGACAGTGTGAGGATCCTCAGGTCGCTGAAGGGTGTAACGGGGAAGAGCCTAGCTTTTCGACAATGATGAGGAGGCCACATGCAAGGACAACCGCAGATCGTAGAACTGTTGAATAGTGTCCTCCGGAAAGAGTTGACCGCGGTCAACCAATATTTTGTTCACGCCAAGATGTGTGAAAATTGGGGCTATCAGGTCCTGGCGAAGGTGAATCGGGATGAAGCCATGGATGAGATGAAACATACTGAGAAGATCATCGATCGCATCCTTTTCCTGGACGGGACCCCGAACATGTCCAGCTACGATCGAATCATGATCGGCACCAACGTCAAGCAGCAATTGGAAAGCGATCTTGCCTTGGAGATGGCCGCACTGCAGATATTGGGTCCAGGCGTGAAGCTCTGTCTGGAGCTGGGGGATACCGGAAGCCGAGAGTTGCTGGAGCACATCATCGTCGATGAAGAACACCATGTGGATTGGATCGAGGCACAACTGCACAAGATCGACGAGCTGGGGTATGAGAACTATTTAGCGGAACAGATTTACGAAAAGAGCTAACTCTCACGCGGGCCAGGCGATTTTCCCGACAGGATCAGGACCCTGGTGACATTGAGGTCATCGAGGAGGAGGCATGCACAACAGCAATCTCACAAGCAGGGTTAGCCACAAGGGGTGCCCTCGAAGGTCACCAGGCGCGAGAGCGCTTCTCCTGTCAGCGATCGTGGTTCTGCTGCTCTCGTCCGCTTGCGCAAAGAGACCCGAGGTCGCGTCCGTTGCGCCGCCTACGGTCGGCGGGCCTGTCCCGCAGGAGCGTGGCGAGCAAAGGTCCACTCAGCCAGGTCTCAGGCCCCCCGTGACCGAACCTGGAGCCACGTCCGAGGCGGGTGGCCCGTCTTCGGGCGGCCCTCCTTCAGGTGGTCCGCGAGGCGGCCCGGAAAGCGGTCCGATGGCACAAAAGCCAGGGGAGGAAGGCGCACCTGGTGCTGGGGCGGCGCCCTCGACCTCGCGGCCTCCGGGGAGCGAGGTGATTGCGCCCCAGCCGTTCCCGCCACGGGAGGAACCCTTGGCGCAACTCGCGCAACCGGCTCCCAAAGAGTCGCCTTTGAAGGACATCTTCTTTGACTTCGACAAGGCGGAGATCCGCGCGGATGCAAAGACACCTCTCGCGGAGGACATTAGCTGGCTTAAGAAGCACCCTCAGGCTGCAGTTACGATCGAAGGGCACTGCGACGAGCGAGGCACGAGCGAGTATAATCTGGGGCTGGGGCACCGGCGGGCCAAAGCAGCCAAGGACTACTTGGTAGCGTCCTCGATCGATGGGAAGCGGATAGTCACTGTGAGCTATGGCAAGGAGCGACCCTTTGTGCTCGGGCATGACGAAACAGCCTGGAGATGGAATCGGCGCGTCCATTTTATCATCACAAAGGAGTAGGGAAACCGCTCCCGCTTCCGAGGTTCCACGCTTCACGTCAATGGCGAAAGCGTAACACCGCGCATTCGTTTTCCCCGTGAGCCTGCACAGGGGGCAACTGTTCACCCTGAAGATGCGACACGCGGAACGTGCTTAATTGAACGGCCATCCAACGGCCGCTATGACTTTACACACTGACTACCACGAGGAGCTCCGGCTTCTCAAGAGCACTGCGGCGAAGGTATGGTTGGGGCTGCTGCTGCTTGTCCTCCTCGTCATTCCAACGGCGCTTGAAAGTTATCTGCTTAACCTCCTCACCTTAGCCGCCATCCACGTCATCATCGCCATCGGTCTGAACCTTTTGACCGGCTATACGGGGCAGATCTCTCTCGGTCACGCCGGTTTCATCGGCATCGGCGCGTATACCTCTGCGCTCCTGATGCTGAAACTTCATCTCCCCTTCGCGCTCGCCTTGCCCGCGGCCGGTGGCGTTGCAGGGGTCTTTGGTTTCCTCGTCGGGCTGCCGGCCCTCAGACTCACCGGCCCCTACCTCGCCATTGCCACATTAGGCTTCGGCATCGCGGTTGGCCAGATCCTGGTCAAGTGGGAATCCCTGTCCGGAGGCTCCCTTGGGATTCACCCACCCAAACCCTCCATCGGACCGCTCGTGTTTACCACCGAAACGCACTTCTACTTCCTTTCGATATCCACGATGCTCCTCATGACCATCGGGGCGGCGAACCTGATAAAGTCCAAGATCGGACGTGCCTTCGTCGCCATTCGGGAGAGCGAAGTCGCCGCGCTTGCGGTGGGGGTCAACCTCACGCTCTACAAGACACTGGCCTTCGCCGTCAGCGCCTTTTACGCTGGGATCGGCGGCAGCCTCATGGGACACCTGATCGGCTATATCAGTCCGGATGCCTTCAACCTGCTGGTTTCCATCTACTTCCTGAGCATGATCGTCATCGGTGGCTTGGCCTCGATCCTCGGATCCATCCTCGGGGCCATCCTCCTCACCGCCCTCCCCTATTTTCTTTCGGGGATCAAGAACCTGCCGATGGTGATCTATGGGGCCTGTCTCATCCTGATCATCATGTTCGAGCCGTATGGCCTCATAGGACGTTGGATGAAGCTACGCCTCTACTGGCGGATGTGGCCATTCTAAGGAACAGTTTTGAGTTCCGGGTTTGGAGTTTCGGGTCCGAAGATGCGGGTTCGAGATTCCATCACGCGAAACTCGGATCCCAAAACCCGAAACTTCTCTTTTGACCGATGCTTGCCCAACTGATCGTAAGTGGACTGGCAACCGGATGCCTGTATGCGCTGGTGGCCCTTGGACTGGTCATCGTCTACAAGGCCTCCAACGTGTTTAATTTTGCCCAGGGTGACATGGCGATGGTCAGTACCTTTGTGACCTTCACCCTCCTGGAAACGCTCCGCATCCCCTTCTTCTGGGCGGTCCTTTTGGCCATCGTGGGGGCATTCCTGTTAGGCGCGTTGTTCGAGATCTGCCTCTTGCGACCCGTGAAACACCCGACCCCTCTCGGCCTCATCATCATTACGGTAGGGGCTCAGCAGATTCTCTATGGTGTGGCGGGCTGGATCTGGGGGTACGACACCAAGGCGTTCCCCTCTCCCATCTCGGATATGAAGATCTACCGATTTGGCGGGCTGGTCATCAGCGAGGTCAACCTCTGGATCCTGATTGTCAGCGTGCTTTTGATGCTTGCGTTGCTCCTCTTCTTCCGCTACACGAGACTGGGAATTGCCATTCGCGCCATGTCCCAAAATCTGATCACCGCACGGCTGATGGGTGTGAGCGCTCACTGGACTCTGTCGCTCACATGGGGAATTGCCTCGGTCCTGGGGGCAGTGGCCGGGATCTTGATCGCCCCGATCACCTTCCTCGATCCCAACATGATGTTGAACCCGCTCCTGAAGGCGTTTGCCGCGGCGACCCTGGGGGGGATGAATAGCTTCGCCGGGGCGGTCGTGGGTGGCGGGAGCCTGGGAATCCTGGAGAATCTGGTTGGCGGATACCTGACCCCGGAGCTCAAAGAGAGTGTCGCGTTTTTCGTCATCATCCTTGTGCTCTG
The DNA here is from genome assembly GCA_041498535.1 of Methylomirabilis sp. (SeqCode). GTDB lineage: Bacteria > Methylomirabilota > Methylomirabilia > Methylomirabilales > Methylomirabilaceae > Methylomirabilis. Next base: position 584 of record JBGQIR010000061.1, on the reverse strand, counting down.
TGTAAGGCCGAGCGGCCTGCTGGGCCGCCATTACAAGCGTCATGTCTGACACCCTACCCACCGGTGCCGGCCAAGCAATTTCGCCTAGCGGCGTTGCTGGCCCACGGGGCACTCCCTGCGACGTACCTGACAATGTACGTCTCGCGACCGCGCCTGGCTATGCTCGTTTCTTGGACCGGCACAGTGCCCACCAACTGTAGAGCAAATTAAATGGAAGGGCACAAGGAGGAAGCGTGAGGCGAGTGCGAGAAACAAGTTGGCAGATCAGAAGCCTTTGGGTGTCACTCCTGGGTCTGACCGCTGGATTGAATCTGATGAGCGCGGCCTTTGCTGCCGAGGTCGGCGTCACTGAGACCACAATCAAGCTCGGCACCTATCAACCCCTTTCCGGTCCGGCTGCATCATATGCCACACTGGGCCGAACACTCGCAGCATACTTCAAGATGGTGAATGACAGGGGTGGAATCCATGGAAGGAAGATCGAGCTGGTGATACGGGATGACGGCTACAATCCCGCCAACACGCGTCTGGTGGTCAAGGAGCTGGTTGAGCGGGACAAGGTCTTTGCTTTCGTTGGAGGGCTT
>JBGQIR010000060.1:0-9002 GCA_041498535.1 Methylomirabilis sp. (SeqCode) | reverse complement strand
CCACGGGTCACGGATCAGAAGGAAAAGCTCCAGCCCGATCGCCCACTGAATGGCGTTGACATAGTTCTTCTCCCGATACGTGTACGGGACGATGCCGCACCCCGTTTCCACCTCCACGTCCAGGTTGTACCATTTGTTCTTGCTCAGCTTGTACAGCCGGTACTGCCACGGACCATCCGCCGTGATGGTCGTGGCGTCGCCGAACACGACCTGGCCGATGTCTGTCGTGATGTTGGGATGCGCGTTGATGTACTCGGCCACCTCTGCCGCCTTGGAGCAGAACCCGCCCCAGTTCTCACCGCCGTAGCTGTGGAACTGGGTGTGCGCCATATGGAGCCTGGAGCCTTCGAGGGTCCGCATCGTGTCCAAGGTGGTCAGGTAGTTGTTCGGGATTCCCAGGCGGTTGGCATGCAGGTGAATCGGATGGGGCAACCCGAGGCTCTCGTTGACCCAGGAGAGCGCTTTCAGGATCTGGCGCGCCGTGACGTCCCAGTAGTAGATCCTGTCATCCAGTCCCTCCACATCCTTCCCGTATTTCCACTGTTCTACCCCGCCCGGGTTCACCAGCTTGATGCCGTACCCCTTCAGCGACTTGAGGAGCCAGGCCACGTACCGCTTGATTTTCTCCATCTCGCCGGCCTTGAGGTACTTCAAGATGAACTCGTTGTTCCCCATGAGGATATAGAGCCCTTTGTCCACGATCGGGATATCGATCAATTCCTCATGGGTGTGGCGGACCCCGATGGGGGCATTCGCCGCGTCCATCACCGTCGTGTATCCCATCTTGGTATAGAGATACCCTGTCGCGAAGGTGGAGGGAACGGTGCCGCCGACTCCGGACCTCATGCCGGGCTTCTTGGGAACGGGTTCGTGCCGGTGGTCTTCCGGCCTGAACGCACGGGCGGCATTGACCGCGGGGCTGGCAATATGGGTGTGGATATCCACCCCGCCGGGCATCACGACCAGATTTGTCGCGTCAATGACCTCGGCGGGCCCTTTGCAGGATTCTACGATCTTGCCGTCCTGAATGCAGATCTCCTTGACAGCCCCGCTGATTCCGTTGGCCGGATCGTATACGTCGCCGCCGACAATCTTGAGGGAGCGCCCCATGGCACTCAGCCCCCGCCTTTGACGGCCGGCTTGGGGGCACCCTTGCCGCCGTTTTTCATCGCCGAGACCTTTGCGATGATGCGGTCCAGGACCTCACGATCCGACGGGTACGGCGAGTCAACCACCTTCTTCATGACGAGGGGGATGTGGTCCATCCTGTAGAGCATTCCCCCGGCCGCAATTCCGGCCTGGGCCGTCGGGATCACTACCGTGGCAACCTTCGTCGTCTCGCTCTCTTTAGGATCGATCGCGATCATCGGAATCGACTGTAGATGCTCCGCCGTCTTCGCCGGAAAGTTACCGATCGCATCGCCCGCCACGATCAGGGCGGCATCTACCTCCTTATTAGCCAAGAGATCGGCGACCGAGTACTCTCCGGGGTTGAATCGGGGATAGCCGCGGCTCATGTTCACGGCGAAGGGATAGCCCGTCTGCCATGACAGGACCTGGGCCATGCCCACCACGTTGCCGTGGCCCCTCATCGGCGCCGACAGGAACTTGGTACACCGATTCAGCTCCTGGATCAGCGTCAGCAGAGCCACGACATTCAAATACTTGCCGCGGCTCATGGTGAGGCCCATCCCCCAATAGAGGATCCCGAACTTGCTGCTCTTCATCTTCTCCAGAAGGGTCTTCCACTCGTCGATCGCGACCCCGCCCACCTCGACACAGTCCAGTTCGTGGCCCCTGAGCATGGCCCTGAGCGCAGAGAAGACTTCGTAATCGGAGTTCGGCTTGATCTGGATGAAGGCATCGGCCATCCGTGTCGTCGGCGTGGGCCTCACGTCCACGTTGATGACCATCCGGTCCTTCTTGCCTTTGGTGGTGAACAGCCCTTTCGCAGTCACCGAGTACCGGCTGGCATGCCGGGGATGGGCCTCGGCGGGGTTGCACCCCCAGAAAATGACCAGATCGGCACGGTTCTTCACCTCCCCGACGGTGCAACTGGAGATGCCGACGGTCTGGACCGCCTGCAGGCTCGGGGCATGGCACACTGAAGAGGTGTGGTCGATGTTCGCGCCGATCAGGTCGGCCAGCTCGATGGCCTTCCGCTGCGCATTCAACTCGGTCGAGTCGAGGCCGTAGATGAGTGGGTACTTGGCTTTGGCCAGGATCTCCGCGGCCGCATCGATGCACTCATCGATGGTCGCCGGTTTCCCCTTGATCGTCGGCTTAGCCCACCCCTCCAAGTGATGCATGAAGGTGTCTTTGCCGAGGACACACGCATTTTTCACATCCTTGATCTTGCCGTCCACCACATGAACTTCCAGGTCATAACAGCACACGCCGCAGAAGGGACAGGTCACCCCCTCGACGACGGTTACATCCTTTGCATCCTTAACGCCTTTCACGGCAGCAGCCTCAGCCATGTCGCTCAACCTCCACTTCGATCCCTTTCGAATTCGGCATCCCGGTCGCCTGGGTATCCGAGCCGATAAGGGCATTGATCATTCCCCCGTAGGCGATAAACACCAGGCCCTGGGGGATATCTCCCTTCTTGAACTTGACCACCGTCGAACCGTATGGTGTCTTGACTCTGACCTGATCCCCGTCTTGAAGCTGGAGGGTCTCGATGTCCTTGGCGTTCATCTGCAGGGTCGAGATCTCCTCCTGGTACTCCTTTGCCTCCTTGCCGAGATGAACCGACCTTCCCTGCTTCGTCGTCCTTCCGGTGATCAAGATAAACCGTTTCTCAGGCACCAGATGCTTGCTCCTATCCATACAATAATTCTATCATCGTACCAATCAAATCACAGTGCTGATCCGGTTCACATGCATGGGCGCGGGCGAGCCGCACCAGCCGATCACTATGTCTGATCGCGGTGCCCCTCTGGCTCTCGCTCGCCAGTTTGCGTTGCGCCAGCTACTTACGCTGAGAGGCGCCGTCTGGCAATCTCCAGGGCTGTATTCTCGTCAAGAACCACGAACTTCTGGGAAGTCCGGATCGTCTCGAGCATCTCCATCTCGACATCGTATTTCAAGACGCCGATCGCGAGCGCCCCGATCCCCCTAATGCCAGGGGAGATCTCCTTCATGTCATCCTCCGGCGAGAGGGCGTAAATGCCGGTAGGAGGCACGGCATTTACGTCGGCCACAAACTTCCCGGGCGGAAGAGACTTCAGGACCGCCTCCGAAATCATTTGTATCCCTGCCTTGCCGGTCGTGAGAATCAGGTCCATATCACGGAGGAGGGGGATCTTCCCCTCATCCGTCGCCATTTGAGCGCCCTTGACGCACCCACCCGTCCGCGCTGAAAGCTCCTGCGCCAGCTTTTCCACGGCGGTCAAGTTCCGGGAACCGATGAGCACTTCACTGCCCAGTCTTGCGCAGAGGGCCCCCACAACTCTCCCAACCGGTCCTGTCCCACCGGGGATCGCCACGCGCCTACCTTTCAGCCCACCGAATGCCTTGTCCACCTTGGCGACAAGAGCCACGGCGGTCGTGTAGCCTCCCTTTGGATCGATCATCATCGAACACTGAAATGGTGGAAACATGTTCTTGACGGCCACCTCGCGAATCCGCTCAGCAAAGTCCAGATCGTTTCCGCCGATGAAGATCGCCGTGAACTTGGCGCCCTTCGGGCCCCTGGAGAAGATGATGTCCTGAACCAGGAGCGCTCCCGACTCCTCGGTCACACCCCCGTACGGAATCACAGCGTGGAAGCCTGCATCATACGCCATGTTGACGTCAAATGGACTGGGATGGAGCTCATTCGTCAAGAAATAGAGAAGATATTTTCGTTCTGTTGCCATAGGCCCTCACCAAGACAATCGACACGAAGTTGACGGTTAACGTTATCGTGAACTGTGAACAGCCCACCCCTGACCCCGTACCGCCCCCCACTGGCGACAGGGGGAGGGGAGGAGGCGAGTTTTCGCGGGGCTAGCGTAGGGTAAGCTAAGAAGGTCGAAGAAGCCGATGGGCGAGAAACCGATCAGGCGGCTCACGCACCCCGCCCTGACCTCTCGAATCCCGGCCACCAGCTCCTTCGGTGCACCCGATACTGTGTCCGCTGATAGGACTATGCGAAGGGATGCTTGGCCTTGTCCTTCTGCGCCAGAATCTCATCCATAGTTGGATGTTCTGCCAATGCCCGCTTGATCGACTCTTTGGTCGCTCGATAGTTGAAGTCGTAGATCTTCTTGTTGTCCGTGGCCTCCCAGTGGATGAAGACACCGACAATCACCACTAGGTCCTCGGCATCCTTCTTTGAGATGACCCCTTCAGAGACACTGTCCACCACGGCCTTCGCCACGGCCGCCTGGGCGGGACCGAACATCTGGACCGCCTGTGTCGCCCCTTTGATGGTCACCTTGTTGAACATCACTGTCGAAGGCTTTGCCGGAATATTCGGCGCCAGCACTGCCAACAAACCGTTGTGTCCAGCCGTTTGCCCGGCAAGGCGATTTGCGAACGCCACGCCGACTGGACCGTTCTTCGGTCCGATTATCAGGTCAATGTGCGCCACCTCGTTCCCATCACCCACCAACGACTCACCGACCATCATCTCGCGCATCAAAGGCTCTCCTTTTCTCTCCTACCGGTTAAGGTTGCTGTCCAGGAAAATTCCTGCCAACGCTTGACCACAAGCACCCCATTTAATTAGTCCAAAAGGGCCCTCGTGTCAACCGATTTCCAGTCACGGAGCGATGAATTCCAATGAATTCTGGTTATGGCTTCACCCCTGACGGAAGTGTTGCACAAGCAGCTCACTCCCTGAAGAGGTTGCGAGTGATCTCGACCTCGGTCACCTCCTTTCCAACCTCGCAGCTGATATTGACGTTGATCTGATCCTGAGGCCTTTTGGCGAACAGTATGAGTGTATTCAAAAACTTTTCGGAAACGGTTTTGGACATCTGGACTTTGCTGCCGGTCTTCTGCTTGTAATACTCCACCACCTCGTCATATGGTGCCTTGACCTTAAAACCGACGATGAACCAGTTGGTCCTTTCCCCCTTTCCGGACCGACGAACGATGCTGGAAGCGATAGCCTTCGGGTGAATCGGGAGGCCGATGTCATCCAGAGCGAAGACTTGCGAGGCCAGAAGTGCCACGATGGGCGCCACAATGGCTATTCTCACAACGCTGCGGAGATCGTAGCGCATCAAGAACTCCTTATCGTCTCGTGTGTGAGGCAAGGGCCGCTTCAAGAACCCCCCAGCAAGCTGGAGGGATTCTTCGATCCAAGTGGAACTGAATCTTTTTATGTTCGCGCGCCTTGACTCTCCAGCAAGCTGGGGAGATCGCGTCGCGCTATGCGGATTCAGGCTCCACAGCTTACTGTGTTCCCCCGGAGAAGTCAATATTTCGGTGAACGTGTTCCCATGTAGCTCGGTGAGCCGACGAGCTGCTTCTTCGGACAAGCTTGCGACGAGGGCTTGCTTGCGCTCGACTCCACCGTGTCCACCCGAGGATGCCGAAGTCCAAGCCGATCGAGAATACGGACGAGCACGTCAGGACAAGCACCCATCTGACGGTATCACGCTGCCCGGGAGTCTTCTTCTCTGGATAGATTCCCCAGCCCGAATCGGCGTACCAGGGTGGGGACGACCACCAAATTCAGGAGAGTCGAGGTGACGAGGCCGCCAAGGATCACCCATGCCAAGGGCCGCTGGAGCTCCTTCCCTGCCGGGTTTCCAAACAGGAGTGGCAGGAGGCCCAGAGCGGCCACTGAGGCGGTCATCACGATCGGATTCACCCGCTCCATCGACCCATGCATCACGGCCTCGTGCAGAGTTTTTCCCTCCTCGCGGACCAGCCTCCGGTAGTGGGTCAGCAGGATGATGCCGTTGCGCGTGGCGATCCCGAACAGGGCGATGAATCCGACAAGGGAGGAGACGTTCAGCACTCGCCCGGTCAGAAAGGCAGCGCCAACCCCACCGATGAGGGCCAGCGGGAGGTTGACGAGGACCAAGAGGGCGGCCCTTACAGACCCGAACGCCTGAACCAGGAGCAGGAAGATGCCGCCGAGGGCCAACAGGCCCAACCAGAGCAGCGTCTGTTGGCTTCGGAGCTGGCTTTCATGCTGGCCTCCGTATTCGACAAAGTATCCACTGGGCAGCACGACGCGGCCTGCGATCTTCTTCCGGGCCTCCTCGATGACGCTGGCCAGGTCCCTCCCTGCCACGTTAAATTGCACGATGATCCTCCGGGAGAGATTTTCCCGGTCAATCACATAGGGCCGCTCTTCAAACTCTACCTCGGACACCTGACCCAACGGGACTCTCAGTCCGCCGGGAGTATCAACGAGCGCATTCCTTATGGCAGCCACATTGCGCCTCGAGTCGTCATCGAAGCGGACCAGAAGGCCGAAGCTTTTCTGTCCCTCACGGATTTGTGATACCACGGTCCCGTTGAAGGCCGCCTCGATGAACCGCCCGAGGTCTTCCGCGCCCAGACCGTACCGCGCGGCGGCCGAACGGTCGATTCGGATCACAAGCTCTGGTACGGCGGCCTGCGCCTCCAGATGCAGATCAACCACCCCATCGATCGCTTCTAGGATCTGCAAAGCTTCCCTACCCTTTTCCCGCAGCACGCGAAGGTGAGGGCCGAAGATCTTGACCGCGACCTGCGCATGCACCCCCGTAAGAACTTCGTCGATTCGCTCACCGATGAACGCGCTGACCGCAAACTTGAGACCCGGAATGTCATGCAAATCCTGTCGGATCACCCGGATCAGCTCGGCGGGGGAACCCGCGCCAACCCTCAGCATGACGTCGAATTCGCTGGCATTGACCGGGAAGGCGTCCTCATCCATTTCGGAGCGGCCTGCCCATTGGCCCACCGAGACCACCTCCGGCCGCTTCAGGAGACGCTGCTGGACCTGGTGGCCCAGACGCATTGTTTCCGCCAGGGAGGTGCCGGGGGGGGCGACCGCGCGAATCACGAGATTCCCTTCGTTCAGCGTCGGGAGGAATTCGCGCCGGAAGAGCGGGATGAGGGCCAGCGTGCCCATGAAGAGGAGTGACGAAATCCCTATGACCCACCCGTGATGCTCCAGGCTTCGTTCCAGGATTACCCCATACCATCCCCTGATCCTGGCAACTACCGGGGCCTCTTTCCCCTCGTCCGGCGACCTCCTTTCCCTGGCGAGAAGCAGCGAGCAGAGGACGGGTGTTTGAGTAAGCGCAACGAGCAGCGACGCCGAGATAGCGAGGATGTACGCCAGCCCCAGAGGCGTGAAGATCCTTCCCTCCGGCCCTGACAGGAAAAAGACAGGGAAGAAGAACAGGGAGACAATGACCGTCGCATAGACGACTGACCCCCTGATCTCCTTGGATGCCCGGTAGATGACAGACAAAGCCGGGTCCGGCGTCGCTTTTCGTCGGTTCTCCCGAAGGCGCTTGAAGATGTTCTCGACATCGATGATGGCGTCATCGACTACCTCCCCTAGGGCGATGGAGAGGCCTCCCAAGGTCATGACGTTGATCCCGATGCCGGTCGCGCGCAACACGACCAACGTGAGGAAGAAAGACATTGGCATCGCCAAAAAGCTGATGATCGATGGCCTGAGGCTAACGAAGAACAGGAATAGGACCCCCAGAACGATGAGGCCGCCCTCCAGGAGGGCTTCGCGCAGGTTCCGCACCGCGGCCTCGATGAAATTGGCCTGGCGGAAAACGGTGTGGTGCATCCGAATCCCCGGAGGGAGCGACCGCTCAAGCTCCTTGAGCGCCTCCTCCACCCTGTAGGTCGTGGCAAGGGTGTCGGCACCGAAGAGCTTGAAGACGGCCCCGATGACCGCCGGCGACCCGTTCAGGCTGCCATCGCCACGCTTGATCTCCGGGCCCACCCGCACCTCCCCGAGTAGGGCCAGAGTGATCGGGGTCCCCCTGCGCGAGGCCACGACCGTGTTGCGGAGCTCCTCAAGTGAGGCGATGCGCCCCTGGCCGGTGATGATATATTCCTGATCCGAGAGGGTCAAGAATCCGCCTGGTACGTTGACGTTCGACCGCTTTGTCGCCTCGATGACCTGCTGAAGGCTGACTTGATGCTCCCGAAGCTTCTGTGGATTCACGAGAACCTGGTACTGCTTGACCCCACCCCCGATGGACACGACGGAGGCCACCCCCGGGATGGCCAGCAGCCGTCGCTTGATGTCCCATTCGGAGAGGGTCCGGAGGGCGAGACCAGCCTTCGGATCGTCGCCGGTCTCTGATGTGAGAGCGTACTTCAGAAGCTTGCCCAGAGAGGACATGACGGGGAGCATGACGGGCTCCCTCACCCCCTCGGGGAATTGTTCCCTGGCTTGGCGAAGGCGCTCGCCCACAAGATCTCGTGCCTGGTAGTTATCGGTGCCCCACTCGAACACTACTGTGATGGCCGCGAGCCCTGCGCTGGAGGAGGAGCGGACGACGGTGACCTTGGGAGTCCCATTGAGAAGAGTCTCGATCGGAATGGTCAGCAGGGCTTCGACATCTTCTGGTGAGAAGCCGGGGGCCTCAACCCGGACCTCCACCTGTGGTGGCGCGAATTCCGGAAAGACATCGAGCGAGAGATTTCGAACGCTGATCGCGCCGGCGATCGCCACCGCCACGGAGCCAACGAGAACAAGCATTCGATTGCGCAGCGACCACCCGATAAGGGCATCAAACATCTTCGTCTCTGTGGTGTCCCATGCACCCCTCGGCTAGAACCCCCGCATTACACAGGCGGCCCTTACAAGGGAACGAAACGAGCGACACAATCGAAACAGGTTCCAGGTTCCTAGTGCCAAGTCCCGAGTTCTAACCAACCTGGAACCCAGAACCTGGAACCGCGAAGCTCGGTGGCTCGTACCCACAATGCGGAAGTGTACCGTGCATTCGCGCTAGTGCCGTTCCAACTACTTACGCCAAAATGGTGAGGCTAGGGAAAGCGATAGTTCTTAGCAGGGCTCCTGTCGGCGATTG
>JBGQIR010000059.1:0-9008 GCA_041498535.1 Methylomirabilis sp. (SeqCode) | reverse complement strand
GCTGTGTGTGGCTCCGGCGCCCCCTAGAGACCAGGGCCAGAGTCAGGGTCACGGGCTATTCGAGGCCTCTCCGCTCAGCCCCGCGCGGTGCGGTGGCGGCGAAGGCTCACGCCTTTTCGATATCACGGTGTCGAATGGTGACCAGGTATCCGGACCCCCGAAAATGACCGGCGAGCTGCTCTGCAAGGAACACCGACCGATGACGCCCCCCGGTGCAGCCGAGTGCGATGGTCAAGTAGGCACGGCCCTCCTCTTCGTACAGGGGGGTGACGAAGTTGAGAAAATCCAACAGGCGCTCCAGGTAGGGCTTCGTCGCAGCCGCCTTCAAGAGAAACTGGCCGACCTGCGGATCAAGGCCGGTGAACGGTCGCAGGTCATCGATGAAATGGGGGCTGGGGAGGAAGCGGGTATCAAAGACCAGGTCTGCGTCAAACGGGAGCCCGTGCTTGTATCCGAAGGAGACCAGAGAGAGCGTGAGCTTGGTCGTGCCCGACTGAACGAAGAATGCCTGGGAGAGGAACCGCTTCAGCTCGTGAATGGTCAGGGCGCTCGTATCAATGATGAGGTCCGCCTCCTGCCGAAGTCGAGCCAGCATGTCTCGTTCGGCGGCGATCCCGATCAGGGCCGACTTTCCCGCCGCCAGCGGGTGCGGGCGTCGGCTCTCGCTGAAGCGGCGCACCAGGGCCTCATCGCTCGCGTCAAGGAAGACGATCTTGACAGCGTGGCCTTCAGCCCGCAGCATCGCCAGGCTGTCGAAGAGCGAGCTCAGGAACTCCCCCTCCCGGACGTCAATGACGAGGGCTACCCGCTCAATGACGCCCTCCGACTGGGTGCACAGTCGAACGAAGGTGGGGATCAATGTGGTAGGCAAGTTATCGATGCAGAAAAAGCCGATGTCCTCCAGGCACTTGATCGCTTGGCTCTTACCGGCCCCGGACATCCCGGTGATGATCACAACCTCGGCCACTTTCACCTTACCGCGCCCTTCACACTGCGATGCTGTCACGCCCGTCACACCGCGTCTCGTGGGATACCATGTCGTTCTACCGCGATGCGCTTGCGAGCCAGGCAGGTCCGTCCTGTCTTGCCTCTCCTCCTAGCGGCCGTCCGGGCGGTTCATTAAAGGTTGCCGGCATTCAGTCCTTAGGCTCGATCAAGCCGTAGTCTCCATCCTGCCTCCGATAGAGGACATTCACCTCTTGGGTGCGCGCGTTTCGGAAGACGAAAAAATTGTGGCCCAACAGGCTCATCTGAATGGCGGCCTCCGCAGGAGAGAGAGGCTTCATGGCGAAACGCTTTGTCTTGACGATGCGGGGGCCATCTTCGGAGAAGGGTTCGGCCTCCGCAGGTGATGCCTCACGAGGCGACCGCGATCGACCCGAGCCCCGACCGGAGTGGGCGACGATCTTCTCCTTGTAGCGCACGATCTGGCGTTCCATCTTGTCGGCCACCAGATCGATGGCAGAGTACAGGCTACTGCTGGACTCTTCCCCCCGGATAGTCAGATCCCTCACGCGAAGGGTGACCTCCGCAATCTGCCGGTGCTTCTGGATTGAGAGCATGACATGGGCTGAGGTAATCTGGTCCACGAACTTCTGCAGCCGTGCGACCTTCTCCTCCGCGTAACGCCGAAGGGCTTCGGTGATCTCGAGATTGCGCCCGCTGATGGTGATCTGCATCGGTTGGCCCCTCGTCGAATAGAAGGGGCGTCTTATGAGACTTGGCGACGTTGGTTGGACGAGGGGATCTTGAGCTGGCCACGGTACTTCGCCACAGTCCGGCGGGCGATCTCGACCCCATGCACTCTGGCCAGGATCTCCACGATCTTCTGATCGCTCAAGGGTTTATGGGAGTCCTCTCCCGTGAGGTACCGGCGGACCAAGTCCTTTACCTTGAGAGAAGAGACGCTGTCGCCAGCGGTCGATGGAACACCACGGTGGAAAAAGTATTTCAGCTCGAAGAGTCCCTGAGGGGTCTGGACATACTTGCTCGTGGTGACTCGACTGACTGTTGATTCATGCATCGCGATGTCATCCGCGACTTCCCGAAGCGTCAGCGGCCTCAGGTGAGAGATCCCGTAATCGAGAAAATCTCTCTGAAACTTCACAAGGCTTTCGCTTACCTTTAAGAGCGTCCGTTTCCGCTGCTCAATGCTCCGGATGAACCACAGCGCGGAGCGCATCTTCTCTTCGACATAATCCCTGGCCTCTCGCGGGACGAGGCCTCGCTTCGAAAGGATCTCGCGATAATATGGACTGACGCGGAGCCGGGGGAGGCCATCTTCATTCGCCGTGACCATGAAGTGGCCGTCGATTTTGAGAATATACACATCCGGCGTGATGTACCGGGGCTCTTCGCCGCCGAAGGTCTTCCCTGGCTTCGGCTCCAAGGAGGCGATCACGTTGACCGCCTCCTGGACCTCTTTGAGCGAGATTCCCAGCGCGTCGGCGACCCTTCCTAGTTGGCGGCGCTCCAATTCATGGAGGTGACTGCTGACGATGGCCTCCGCCATGTCATGCCTTTCCGGTCGCGCTCTGAGCTGAATCAGGAGGCATTCCCGAAGACCGCGAGCCCCGACTCCAGCGGGGTCGAAGCCCTGGACAAACCGGAGGGCTGCTTCTGCCGCCTGGGGGGTGGCGCCAGCCAGTGGCGCCAACTCGTCCACGCTGCTGCGAAGATAGCCGTTGTCGTCCAGATCACCGATGATGATGGAGCCCAAGCTCAGGAGTTGCGGATCCTTCGCGGTCAGGTGAAGCTGGAAGAGGAGGTGGTCTTGTAGGGAGCTGGGTCTGGTGAGCAGGCTTTCGCCATCGAACCGATCAGTCTGCTCGCGTTGGATGGAAGGTCGATAGTCTGAGGCGTCCTGAAGATAACTCTCCCAATCGATGTCCGAGGACGTGCCCTCCCCGTTGCTCTCTGCTACCGGCTCCTCGGCAACGGCTTTGGCCTCTGGCAGCTCGTCCAGCTCCTCGGTCTCCTCCATCACCTCTTCCATGACGGGGTTCTCCTCCACCTGCTGGCGGAGGGCCTGAAGCATCTCCAGCCGCGATAGCTGCAAGAGACTGATTGCCTGCTGCAGCATCGGGGTCATGACCATCTTCTGCGTCTGCCGCAGACTGAGCTTCACCTCAAAGGCCATGGCGTCCCGTCCTCACAAGCTAAATCGCTCCCCCAGGTAGATCTCCCTGGCCCGCTCGTCGGATGCTAACTCGTGGGCAGTCCCGGAGACCAACACCTGGCCTTCATAGATCAAATAGGCGCGATCCACGATCTGCAGCGTCTCCCGCACATTGTGATCGGTCACCAAGACCCCGATTCCCTTCGCCTTCAAACGAGAAATAATCGTCTGGATATCGGCCACGGCGATGGGGTCAATCCCTGCGAACGGCTCGTCCATCAACATGAAATCGGGAGAGGTCACGAGGGATCGGGTGATCTCCGCCCGGCGGCGCTCGCCGCCTGATAGCGTATACGCCTTGCTCTTGGCAAGGTGCGTCAGGTCAAGCTCCCGGAGGAGGCTCTCAAGTCGCTGCCGTCGCTCCTCTTTAGTCAGATCCAGGATCTCGAGGATCGCCATCAGGTTCTGTTCCACTGTGAGCTTGCGGAAGATCGACGGTTCCTGGGGGAGGAATCCCAACCCCCTTCGGGCCCGCTTGTACACTGGCAGGTCCGTGACATCCTCCTCATTCAAGATGACCCGACCACGATCCGGCTTCAATAATTCTAGGACCATGTAGAAGGTCGTGGTCTTCCCGGCGCCATTGGGACCCAACAAACCGACCACCTCTCCGGCATTGAGCCTGATACTGACGCCGGCCACCACGGTTCGGCCCCTGAACGACTTGAACAGGTTGTCGGTCCGAAGGGTCCGCTCCATCCCTCCTCAGGACCCATCCTTTGGCGCTGCGGGTTTCTCACCCTCACCGGTCGCCCCCGACTTCGACTTTTCCGCTCCCTCAGTCTTAGGGTAGAGGATAGCCGTCACCCGCTTCGAGGGACCACCCTCAACGATCGCCCTGTCCTCCTTCAGGAAAATGGTGATCTTCGTCCCGGTGATAAGATCATTGTCCTGCCACACCCTGGGATCGCCCGTGAATACCGCCTTGTCTTCCACTGGAAACAGCTCGAGCTGGTCGGAGGTGATCCGTCTGTCTCCTGCGGTAATCCTCACGTTTCCAGTGGCGAGCCCCTTCTCGATCTGCTCTATCTTCTCATCGAAAAAGAACTCCATCTTATCCGAGAGAATGACCATGCCTCGGTCTGTGTCATCGGCCATCACGTTACCTGTGTACACCGCTGAGTGAAGCTTCCGGTTCACCTCCAAGTGGTCAGACGTTATCGTGAGCGGTTTCTTCCCTTTCTGCTTCTCCTGTGCAAGCCCTGACCCGAGCAGCAGGCCGAGGCTAAGCGGCACAATGGCCGCGGCGATCCAGCGGCGATGGCTCATCGGGTTCCTCCTTTCCGCAGGACGGGAAGGTCTTTGGTGGCCACCCCGCCACTACCGGGAATGACCTGTGACTGCACGCGACTGAGGAGCCTCGCCCGCTCGAGATTCGTTTCCGCCTCCATTCCTACTCCCCGACTGACAAGCCCGCCCTTCACCAGGGTGACGAGCGATGGAGTGGATAGCCGGCGATCTTCGGCTGACCAGTCCAGCAACTGGGTCTGTAGGCTGCTTCCCTGGTCTGATGTGGCGATGACATTCCCCTCTAGACGCACGTCTTTGGTTCGCATGTTGAGCGTGGCTTTGTCTGACCGAGACGTCAGCTTGCCCTGCTCGGAATACAGCGTCACGATTACCTGCTGGGAGATCTTCATCACCTTGGCCAGCCCCTCCTTCTCGAAGACCTCGGCCAAGTCACCCCATATCTCCCACAGCTTGGCCCCACTCTTCGTCTCCACCAGGTGAAAGCCAGTGATCTTCGCGTCTGGCACGGGGATACGCCCCCGCTCGAGGGATGACGCAGGCTCGCCAGCGGACAGCCCCAGCGGCAGGGCCAAGATCGCCGACACAATACCAATCCACACCACCTGTCGGTGCAAGCTCAAGTGCATTGTAGCCTTCCTATAACATAAAGCGAAAGCGATGTAAAGAGACGCGGCTGTTCACAAGGGGGTTCCCTCGTCAATCTGGGCCCTTTGGAGCCTTCCGCTGAAGTCGATGTACAGTGTCTTCCACTCAGTGAAGTTATCGATCGCCGGGCTTCCTCCCTCGCGACGGCCGTTCCCGCTGTGGCGAAGCCCGCCGAAGGGCAGATGGACCTCCGCACCGATGGTGGAGGCGTTCACGTACGTGATTCCGGCCTCGATCTCTCGCATCGCTTTAAACGCTTTGCCGACGTCCCTTGTGTAGATGGCTGACGAGAGACCGTACCGGGTGGAATTCACGACATCGATAGCCTCGTCGAGGTCGGCCACGGGAATGATCGCCACGGTGGGACCGAAGATTTTCTCCTGGGCGATTCGCATCTTGCTGGATACGTCGGCGAAAACCGTCGGGAGGTAGAAGAAGCCCTTCGCGCAATCGCCCCTCCTGTGGATGTCCCCGCCGGTTAGCAGCTTGGCCCCTTCCTTCAGGCCCAGTTTGGTATAGCGGTGGATCTTCTTGAGGTGCCTTTCGTTGATGACCGGCCCCATCTCGGTCTCCGGAAGCAGACCGTTTCCGAGCCGCAAAGTCTCCGCACGTTTCACCAGCCGCTCGCTAAAGTCTTTGAGCACCTTCTTCTGAACCACCAGCCTGGAGGCGGCGGTGCACCGCTGGCCCGAGGTCCCAAACGCTCCCCATATGGCGCCATCAACCGCGAGATCAAGGTCGGCATCATCCATCACGACGATCGCGTTCTTGCCGCCCATCTCCAGCGAGACCCGCTTGTGCTCGGCGGCGGCGGCGATCCCGATCTCGCGCCCAACCTCAGAGGACCCAGTGAACGACACCACAGCGACGTCAGGATGCCTGACGAGTGGAGCGCCCGCCTCCTCCCCCAAGCCGTGGACCAGATTCAGCACGCCCGGCGGGAGACCCGCTTCTTCGAGTATCTCCACCAACTTCGCCGCCAGGAGCGGCGTGTCCTCCGCCGGCTTGAAGACGACGGTGTTTCCAGCCACCAACGCCGGGATGATCTTCCAGGTCGGAATCGCGAGGGGAAAATTCCATGGGGTAATGGCTGCGACCACGCCGGCAGGGACGCGCACACTCATGGTGAATCTGTCCGGTAGCTCTGACGGCGTCGTCTCGCCTAGCAGCCGGCGGCCCTCTCCGGCGATGAAGTACGTCATGTCAATGCCTTCCTGGACATCGCCGCGCGACTCTTTAAGGATTTTTCCCATCTCCTTGGTCATCAAGACCGCCAGCTCCTCTTTTCGCTGTACGAAAAGCTCGGCCGCCCTGAACAGGATTTCTGCCCGCCTCGGTGCCGGCACCTTCCGCCACCGAGGATAGTGCCGACGGGCTGCTTCAACCGCCCGGTCCACATCCCGGTGGTCCGAGCGGGGAAAGAGACCCAGGACCTCCGACTTGTCGGCCGGATTGATGCTGGGGAAGGTCTGGCCAGTCGCCGAATCCATCCACTTGCCGTCGATGTAGTTTTTCAGATGTTCAGCCATCATCCTCTCCCCTTATGCCGCTCCTCTCTGAGGCAAACGGACGAAAGGGCTTCTGTCTAAATGCTACATGCGACCTGGCTGCGGCCATGATGTTTTCGCTGAAAGGAGACATTCGACGTGAGGCCGAAATAGGCAAAGGGACATAAGAAGAGCCCTCACCACCTATTATAGATATCGACCGCCACATGACAACCGAGGAGGTAACCCGAGGAACAATCAGGCGAGGCTGGAGAGCCTACAACATGGTGTCAACTGACAATAGCATGGCTCCCCATGAACGACAAGGCGAAAGGAGGGATCAGAAAATCAGCTTACCGGGACGGGCTATGGTCCACTCATTACGTCCTCCTCCAATACTCTTCCAAATCGATCTGCGCGCGCGAGCCTCGATCTCAGGAGCAGGATCCTCGAACTTCGAGTTCTCCGTTATCAAATCGACTCGACAGTATTATGATGAAACTCTAATATGCCGGCTGGGGGAGAAGACTTCCCCCAGCACTAGGTGGTGTTGACTGCTGGTACGGCGTTCAGATTTCTCCCGGCGCTCGGCCACCAGGCTTTCTCACACCCGCGCTCTCTACACCACCTCCTCGGAGCTGGGCCGACCACCGGGTCTGCAATTGGCCTTATTTCTTCTTCGCCGCCTTCTTCGCTGCCTTCTTCTTCGCCGCCATCGTCGTTCTCACCTCCCTTCTCTGCCGAGGAATACGACGTTGAACGAGCTTATTTCTTCTTTGCCGCCTTCTTCGCCTTCTTCTTCGCCGCCATTCGCTTTCTCACCTCCCTTCCATGTCATCAGCTCCCCACTCGGCCTTCCCTACAACAGCGCGAGCTGGGGATTTTTCTCACGGGCGAGCTCCAGGAGCTTGTCGATCAACGCTTGTGCGTCTTTTAGCGCTCCCTCTACCTCATACCGAGGGATCGGGGTCTGTGGCTCCTCGATGAATCCCTGCTGCTTTCGCCGCATCCGGTCAAAGCCGTTGACCAGGGACCGTGCCTCTTCGCCGAGTATCTCCCCCACCAACAGAACGATCGTTCTGGCTTGGTCACGACCCCTGGGCCGCCACCCCTCAGCCATCACCATCGCCTTGGCGGCCCTGAGCATCGCTTGATAGGCGATGGTGTACGCCCACTCCTTATCGATGCTTACGTTCGCCCTAGCGGTGGACAGGTCTTTGAGCGCTCTGGCGAGCAAGGTCGAGACTTGGCGGAAGTCAGCTTTGATTTCCTCGACCAAGCCCCGTTCCCGAAGCTCCTCATAGGCCATCGTCCGTTCCGATCAAGATCGCCCTTCGCCCCTTGAGGACCTCGACGAGAAATGGGTCGTCCTCTGCCTTTCGCCGCCGGTATTCCGCCTCGTCAAAAACAAGATAACTAATCTCTCGATTCAATCGGCTCTCCAGCGCTGTCACCGCATCATTGATTTCATTCAGATCAACCTGCCCGATGATCATCAGCCGTACAGGGCCGAGACCCTGTTCTGCATCGCCCTGGTCTGTCCCATACAAAATGGCCGTCTTGATCCCCTTGATCCGCCTGAGTCCATCCCGAACGCTTCCGTGAACCCCGGTCGTCTTCGCGATGATCCCTTTAATCTCTGCGTAGAGCGGAGAGGCCTTGTTCACATTGTAATAACGAAGATTCCCCACTTTTTCGCTCGTCAACAGGCCAGCCCGTTCCAGATTGTCTAATTCGCGCTTTACCCCGGAGACATCTCGGCCAAGCTGTCGAGCCAACTCTCTGACGTAGAAGCGCTTGTCCAAGCGACTGAAAAATAACGTGAGAAGGCTGACACGGGTTTCCGAGGAAAACAGTCGGATCAGCAAGAGTGCACCTCATCGTTGATATCTATACAACGACCGTTCCTTCTGTGTCAACAAAAATCGACAAAAAAATAAAAATATTTCTCCGACTTCAATACTCACTTCGCGCGCGCATATTCACAGGTGCTCTATCCCATAGGCAATATCAATACATCTCATCGGCTAAACCCTCATCCGAGCGCCCGCTGCGCAGTGCTAGATTCTCGGTAGCGTGATATCCTGCTGGGCCTGGTACTTCCCCTTCTTGTCAGCGTACGACACCTCGCAGGTTTCATCGGCCTCGAAAAACACAACCTGCGCGATCCCCTCATTAGCGTAGATCTTGGCAGGAAGCGGCGTCGTATTACTGATCTCAAGCGTGGCGGATCCCTCCCACTCGGGTTCGAACGGCGTCACGTTCACAATAATTCCGCAACGTGCATACGTCGATTTTCCCAGACAAATCGTCAGAACATTTCGAGGAATTCTGAAATACTCCACCGTGCGCGCCAGAGCGAATGAGTTAGGCGGGACGATGCAGATGTCGCCCTTGAAATCAACAAACGATTGCTCGTCGAAGTTCTTTGGATCGACGATGGTGCT
>JBGQIR010000058.1:0-9142 GCA_041498535.1 Methylomirabilis sp. (SeqCode) | reverse complement strand
CCCTGAAAGAAGGTGACACGGTCGAGTTCGATCTGGGTCAGGATGACCGCGGTCGCGCGAAGGCGGTCCGGGTGCGAGTGCTGCAGGCCTAATCACCAAGGAGAATCGGCTCAACGAGCGTTCGCCCATTCTTAGATCTCCTCAGAACATTCACCCTGAGTAGGCTGCTTCCTTCTACGCTGCCGAGGCGCCAAGGTATTGGGTGACCCTCATGCGCAGCGGCCCATCCGATTGGTCGCTCGAGGGGCGACCTTCCTGTGCCGTGTCCGAAATGGTTCTGCCTCAAGCCAGTTCGTGAAGTCCGCCGGCAGCGGGGCTTCGAATTCCGTCCATTGGTCCTCGGGTGGAAGAGGCCTAACTTCAACGCATGGAGCAACTGTCGCTCCGCTCCTGTCCCGGACGGCCATAATGAAGACTGATTCGATCATCCGACCCGCTGGGCCTTTTCAACCCTGGCCCACTCGTCTTTCAGCGATACCGCGCGATTGAACACCAGCCTACCCTTCGCGGTGTCGGGGTCCATGCAGAAATAGCCCAGCCGCTCGAACTGGTAGATGCTCTCGGGCTTGCTTTCGGCCAGGCTGGGCTCCACCCAGCATCCGGTCAACACCTCCAGCGAGTGGGGGTTCAAGTTCGCCAGGAAATCCTGGCCCTCGTCCACATCATCCGGGTCCTCTTTGACGAAGAGCCGGTCGTATAACCGCACCTCGGCAGGCACGGCGTGCGCCGTCGAGACCCAGTGGATGGTCGCCTTCACCTTGCGGCCGTCAGGCGCATCGCCGCCGCGCGTGGCCGGGTCATAGGTGCACCGCAACTCCACGACGTTCCCCTGCGTATCCTTCACCACGTCCACGCATGTGATAAAGTACGTGTAGCGCAAGCGCACTTCGCGTCCCGGCGCGAGACGGTAGTACTTGGGCGGCGGGTTCTCCCGAAAGTCGTCCTGCTCAAGGTATAGCACGCGAGAGAACGGCACAGTGCGCGTCCCGGCGCTCGGGTCTTCGGGGTTATTCACTGCCGCCACGTCTTCCACGCGCCCGTCGGGGAAATTCTCAATCACCACGCGAAGGGGCTTGAGCACGCCCATCACGCGAGGCGCGCGCCTGTTCAGATCCTCTCGCAGACAGTGATCCAGCAGGGCAATGTCTACTATGCTGTCTTTCTTGGCCACGCCAATCCGGTCGCAGAAATCCCGGATGGCCTCCGGCGTGTACCCACGACGGCGCAGGCCGGAGAGCGTGGGCATGCGCGGGTCGTTCCAGCCCTTCACGTGCCCTCCCTGCACCAGTTGCAACAACTTGCGCTTGCTTAGGACGGTGTAGGAGAGATTGAGGCGCGCAAACTCGATCTGGCGCGGATGGTAAATCTCCAGCGCATCAAGATACCAGTTATACAGCGGGCGGTGATCTTCGTATTCCAGCGAGCACAACGAGTGGGTGATGCCCTCGATGGAGTCCGACTGGCCGTGGGCAAAGTCGTACATCGGATAGATGTACCACTCCTCGCCCGTGCGGTGATGCGGGGTGTGGATGATACGGTACATCACCGGGTCGCGCAGATTGATGTTGCCGGAGGCCATGTCAATTTTGGCGCGCAGGGTGCGCGAGCCTTCCGGAAATTCCCCGGCCTGCATGCGAGCGAATAGATCCAGATTTTCGTCCACCGTCCGATTGCGGTACGGGCTCTCCTTGCCCGGCTCGGTGAGGGTGCCTCGGTAGTCGCGGATTTCGTCGGCGCTCAGATCACACACATAGGCCTTCCCTTTGCTGATGAGCATGACGGCGTACTCGTACAATTGCCCGAAGTAGTCGGAGGCATAGTATAGCCGGTCTTCCCAGTCGAAGCCCAGCCAGCGGATGTCCTGCTGGATGGACTCCACATATTCCACGTCCTCCTTCACCGGGTTGGTGTCGTCGAAGCGCAGATTGCACTGGCCGCCAAATTCCGCCGCAATGCCGAAGTCAATGCACATGGCCTTGGCGTGACCGATGTGCAGATAGCCGTTTGGCTCCGGGGGGAAGCGGGTGCGCACGCGGGTGTAGCGGCCAGTTTTCACATCGTCCATCACCGCTGCCCGGATGAAGTCCACAGATTGATTCGAATCGCTCAAGGTCATGCCCACATCCCTTCTCGGTGGAACGTTTTGACGATGATCGCGAACAGCGCTCTCGCTCCTCGCGCCCGAACGGCGTCGTCCTCTGGGGATTTTGGCGCCCGATCGTCTGTGGAAATAGGTGAGATATGGTAGTGATAGGCCTGTGATTATCGGAGCCGCCGCGAGTCCCGCCGGCCCCGGCCGGTCTCGACGACGGCCCAAGCGCCCCGAGCATGCCGCACCCGGGCGGCTACTGTCAAGATGGAAGAGCATGTATCCCCCCGCTCCTGGCTTGTGTGGTTCCTGGCACCCCACGCGTCCCTGAGATCCTCAGGGCCGTGCAAATGGAACGAGGGCGGCATCTGCATTCGTGCCATCATGGATTGTAGGGGATCCTAGCGGGTCCGATAGGAAGGATTGAGCGCCGTGCTGTCAACTTCCCTCCCGCACGCGCCGCATGCACGTACTGGTTTGGGCATATGGGGAGTCACTGTGGTCGACGCGGCTCCGTGTAAAGCCAGTTCGTGAAGTCCGCTGGCAGCGGAGCTTCGAACTCCATCCATTCTTCGGTCCTCGGGTGGAAGAACCCGAGCTTCCAGGCATGGAGCAATTGCCGCTCCGCCGTTATCGCGACCGCCGACCGCCGACCGCCGACCGTGGACTTTCTTTCCCTCCTCCCCCCATATATCTTGTCGCCCACAATTGCGTGGCCGATTGCCGAGAGGTGGACCCGGATCTGATGGGTTCTTCCCGTCTCTGGGTGGAGCTGGAGCAGCGTATAGCCGTCGAGTCGCTTCATCACCCGGTAGGTCGTTACCGCCGCCCGCCCTTTGCGTGTTCGCACGGCCATCCGCTTCCGGTCCCGTTCGTGTCGCCCGATCTCGGCCTCCACTCGACCCTCTACCTGCTTGACCTCGCCATGGACCAGCGCGATGTAGGTTTTCTTCACCCGACGCGCCTTGAACTGCCTCGCCAGCGAGGCCATTGCTGAATCGGTTTTCGCGACGACCATCACCCCCGAGGTCTCCTTATCGAGGCGGTGGACAATTCCCGGCCGTCGCTCCTCCCCGATCCCCGGCAGATCCGGACAATGATAGAGAAGGGCGTGGACCAGCGTCCCGCCCGGATGCCCCGGGGCGGGGTGAACGACGAGACCCGCCGGCTTGTTCAGGACCAGCAGGTCAGCATCCTCGTACAGGATATCGAGGGGGATCGGTTCGGGCGTGAGGGTGGACGGCTGCGGGGGAGGGATGGAGACCCTGATCCGTTGGCCGGGCAGGACAGCTGAGCTGGCCTTCGGGCAGCGACCCTCGACCAGCACCCTGCCGGCTTCGATCAGGCGCTGGATCTGTGATCGCGGCAGCCCGGTCGCGTATGTGAGGTAGCGGTCGAGGCGAAGGCCCGCGGCGGACGCATCCGCTGTCAGTTCGCGGAGCTCCTGCCCGCTCACGCGGTCGGCTCCGGATGACGCCCTCGCCGTTCGTCAAGGACCAGCTCCAGCAGCATGAGAGACACGCCTACGGTAATGGCGGAGTCCGCAACGTTGAACGCGGGCCAATGGTACTGGAAGTAGTGGACATCGAGGAAGTCGATCACCATGCCGAGCCTCAGCCGATCCACGAGGTTGCCCAGGGCGCCCCCAAGGATCAAGCTCAAGGCGGTCGAGGCGAGCGAATGGTCTTTCAACCCCCGATGTCGATAGTAGAGGATGAACCCGATGGCCAGGAGGGAGATCGCCACGAAGAAAGGGTTCCGAAATGCAGAGGAGTGCGCCGCCAGGAGGCCGAACGCCGCGCCTGGATTGAGGATGTGGACGATTGCAAAGAGATCCGGAATGAGAGGGACGCTGTGGCCGAGTGGAATCGTGGCCTGAAGGAACAGCTTTGAGGCCTGGTCCAGTAAGATGATGGTGAGGGCAACAGCGTAGAAACGCATGGATTAGTGCGAGGCGCGAAGTGCAAGGTACATGAATCCTTGGTCCTTTACCCTATACCCTATGCCCTATGTCTTCCAGGACGGCGGCGCACCGGGCGCAGACCTCAGGATAACGGTCGGATCGGCCCACGCTTTCGCTGAAGGTCCAGCAGCGGGCGCACTTCTGTCCCACGGCTCGTCGAACCCGTACCTCGACCTTCCGTTCGGCTGCCTCCGTTGCCGCCAGGCTCCCCAGGCTCACCGACGAGACGATGAAGAGCATCGGCAAATCCCCCTCGTACCGGGTCAGGAGCGTCAGCCACTCCGGGATCGCGAGCAACTCAACCCCCGCTTCCAGTGACGTCCCGATGAGTTTGGCCTTGCGAGCGACCTCGAGAGCCTTCAAGACCTCGTCCCTGACGCTCATCAGGGTCTCCCAGCGTGTTTCGAGGGCATCGTCAAGGAGATCGGACCGGACCGCCGGGAGTTCGGCAAGGTGGACACTTTCGGGCTCGCCGCCCTTCTTGGGCATCAGTTGCCACACCTCGTCGGCGGTGAAGCAAAGGACCGGAGCCATCAGCCTGACGAGGGCGTCGAGGATCTCGTACATCGCCGTCTGGGCCGCCCGCCTGGCGACGGAACGCGGCGCCGAGGTATAGACCCGATCCTTCAGGATATCGAGGTAAAAGGCCGAAAGGTCCACCGCGCAAAAGTTATGCAGGCCGTGATAGATAAGGTGGAACTCATACACCTCATAGGCCCGGCGCACTCGCTCGATGAGGCGCTGGAGGCGGTGTAGGATGAATCGGTCGATCTCTTGGAGTTCTCCGGGCAGCAGGGCATCGCGAGCCGGGTCGAAGTCGTACAGATTCCCCAGCAGGTAGCGACAGGTGTTTCGGATCCGGCGATACCCCTCGGCCAAGCGACTCAGGATTTCCTCCGAGATCCGGATATCGTCGCGGTAGTCCTCTGCCGCTACCCAGAGGCGAAGGATCTCCGCGCCGTACCGTTCAATCACCTCCTGGGGAGCCACGACATTGCCGAGCGATTTTGACATCTTCTTGCCATCGCCATCCACGACGAAGCCATGGGTCAAGACCGACCGGTAGGGTGCGCGCCCTCGGGTTCCCACTGCAGCCAGCAGGGAGCTGTGGAACCAGCCGCGGTGCTGGTCGCTGCCCTCAAGGTACATGTCGGCAGGCCACCGCTGGTCGGACCGGACCGCGAGGACCGCCGCCTGGCTGACGCCGGAATCGAACCAGACATCCAGGATGTCGCGTTCCTTGTCGAAGTCGGTCCCGCCGCAGTTGGGGCAGGAGGTCGCGGGCGGGAGCAGGTCCGCCGCCCCTTTCGTGTACCAGATGTCAGCTCCGGCACGTTCCATGAGGGTCGCGACATGCTCCGCGAGTCGCTGTTCCGCGAGGACGTTGCCGCACCGCTTGCAGTAGAAGGCGACGATGGGGACGCCCCAGGCCCGCTGGCGCGAGATGCACCAGTCTGACCGGTAGGCGATCATATTGCTGATCCGGTCTTCGCCCCAGGAGGGGATCCATGTGACCTGCTTGATCTCGGCCAGGGCCTTGGCCCGCAAACTCGTTGTTCCGCTGCCCTCTTCGGGAAGGACTTGCTTGTCCATGGAGATGAACCACTGCTCCGTCGCCCGGAAGATCGTCGGGTTCTTGCATCGCCAGCAATGAGGATAGGAGTGTTCGAGCTGCCCCAGGGCCAGGAGGAGCCCACGGCGCTTCAGCTCTGCGATGATCCTGGGGTTCGCCTCCCAGACGGTGAGACCGCCAACCAACGGAAGGTCCGCAACGAACCGCCCTGCATCGTCGACGGGGTTATAGATCTCGAGACCGTGCTTCAGACCGGTCTCGTAATCTTCTACCCCGTGTCCCGGTGCGGTGTGGACGCACCCGGTGCCTTGATTCATGGTGACGTAGTCCGCTAAGACGATCTTCGAGGGCCGGTCGATCCAGGGGTGCCTGGCCTCCAGTCCCTCCAATTGGCGGCCGGGCATCTCGTGGACGATTCGGATATCGTTCAATCCAGCGGCTGAGATCGTCGCCTTGACCCGGTCTTTGGCAAGGATGAGGGACTCCTCGTCCGATTCGACAACCGCATAGGTTGCGTCGGGATGCACCGCGATCGCAAGATTCGCAGGAAGCGTCCACGGTGTCGTGGTCCAGATGACGACGAATGACCTTTTCCCCTTGAGGACGGGCACCCGCTGGAGGGCGCCAGGGTCGAGAGGGAACTTGACGTACATGGACGGCGATGTGTGATCACCGTACTCGACTTCGGCCTCGGCAAGGGCCGTCTGGCATGAAGTGCACCAGTGGACCGGTTTCTTCCCCTTGTACACTCCACCCGTTCCGAAAAACTTCCCCAGCTCACGGACAATCGTGGCCTCGTAGTCATAGTCCATGGTGAGATATGGATCTGACCAGTCGCCCAGGATCCCAAGACGCCTGAACTCCTCCCGCTGAATCTCAAAGTATCTCGCGGCGTACTGGCGGCAGAGCTGCCGCTTTTCCACCAGTGATACCTGCGCCTTCTTTTCTCCCAGGTCTTTATCGACTTGGTGTTCGATCGGAAGCCCGTGGCAATCCCATCCCGGGACAAATGTGGCGTCGTAGCCGAACATCGACTTGGACCTGACCACGATGTCCTTCAGAATCTTGTTGAGCGCGTGGCCGATGTGGATGTGCCCGTTCGCGTAGGGGGGGCCGTCATGGAGAATCCACAGCTCCCGGCCTGCCCGTGCCTCGCGTAGCCTGCCGTAGAGACCAAGGGCTTCAAACCGTTGTAGAATCGACGGCTCGCGAACGGGAAGATTCGCTTTCATCGGGAAGCTGGTCCTGGGAAGATTCAGCGTCTCTTTATAGTCCATCCCCACCCCAAAGAAAAACCCCCTTGTGGGGGTGATCGCATGAGGTCACTCTTGTAACGCTAGCAGCGACAGCAGCACCTGTCAAGGTGTCAGGTGCCGTCTCAATACATATAGCGATGCATCTGGATGTTGAGAAGCAGGCCTACGGCCAGCATGTTCATCACCATGGAAGAGCCGCCGTAGCTCAGGAGGGGAAGGGGGATGCCAACCACCGGCATAATCCCGGTCACCATGCCGATGTTAATCACCACCTGTAACGCCATCATGCTCACGACGCCGAAGCTCGTGACCATGGTGAACATGTCGCGGGCGTCTCGTGCGAGGCGCAGCCCCTTTGAAATGAGGTAGGCATACAGCAACAACAGGGCGAGAGATCCGATGAAGCCCCATTGCTCCGCAAAACCGGCGAAGACGAAGTCGGTGTGGTTCGCCGGCAGGAAGTTGAGTTGGCTCTGCGAGGCCGCCATCCATCCCTTCCCTACTAATCCACCTGATCCGACAGCGATCTTGGATTGAGCGACGTGATAGCCGGCGCCCATCGGGTCCAGGCTGGGATCGAAGAAGACGAGGAATCGATTCTTCTGGTAGTCGCGTAGGAAGCTCCAGAGGAGGGGGGCGATGGCGGATGCGGCCACGGCGAGATAGATGAAGTAGCGGATTTTGAGCCCCATCAGCACCAAGATGCTGATGGAGGTTGCAAGGAGAACAATTGCGGTGCCGAGATCGGGTTGCCGCAAGACCAGGGCCGCCGGCAAGAGCGTCAGAATGATCGGGAGGACGAAGATCCAGGGGGCTTCCAGGTCCTCCTTATGATCCTCAAAATAGCGGGCGAGCAGGATGATCAGCGCCAGTTTCATGAATTCCGAGGGCTGAAACGCGAACGGTCCGATGCTGAGCCAGCGTTGAGCGCCGAAGCCGGATCTGCCGATCAGAGCGACCAGGAGCAGGCAGGCTAGGATCGCGGCATAGAGTTGGTAGGCAAGGCGTGCGATCGTTCGGTAATGCAGGCTGCAGAGTAGGATCATGGCGCCCACTCCGATCAGCCCCCAGATCGTCTGCTTGAAATAGAGCGATCTGCGGAGGAAGGAGGAATACTGCCCGGTCGTGCTGTAAATGACCACCGCGCTCAAGGATGCCAACAGGGCAGCGGAGGCGGCCAATCGCCAGCTAAAGGCGGACAGGACGCGTCTGTCGATCAACATAGGACGGGCCTTTCCATCAGTCCCCCTCCGCCGGTTCTGGTTCCACCGCCTGAGCCATCCTTGGCTCCTTCGCCAGCTTGAACCACGCCTCCAAGACGCTCTTTGCGATCGGTGCGGCCACCGAGCCGCCGAACCCCGCGTGCTCAGCCAACACGACCACGGCGATCTGGGGATCGTCCGCTGGAGCAAAGGCCACGAACCAGGCGTGGTCCCGATGATCCCCCCTCAGCGGACCGCTGTTCCGGACCACCTGCGCGGTCCCCGTCTTTCCGGCTACGGCTAGCCCGGGGATTCTGGCCCGGCCCCCGGTTCCCTCACTCACCACCGCCTGCATCCCCTCCCGGACGATCGCCAGATTGTCGGGGTCGATGTTCACCTTTCGGACGATCTCCGGACTGTATTCCTCGATCAATTCGCGATCCAACGTCTCGACTCTTCGCACCACCCAGGGCCGGTAGATGGTCCCCCCGTTCGCGATGGCGGAGACCATCATCAGCACCTGCATCGGCGTCACGGTGATCATCCCCTGTCCGATACCAGCCATGACGGTGTTGCCCGGATACCATCCGCCGGGCCCTCTTGTGCGAGCCTCGGGAGAAGGGATGACCCCTTTGGCCTCATCGTCCAGCCCGATCCCTGGGGGCGCACCAAGCCCTAGTTCCCGCGCAACGCGGGCGATCTCCTCGATCCCTGTTTTGAGGGCTGTGTTGTAAAAGTAGATGTTGCAGGAGTTGGCGATCCCCTGTCGGAGATTCAGGGTTCCGTGGCCGCCCTTTTTCCAATCGTGGAAGAGGTGGGAGCCGAGGCTGAACGAGCCATTACAGGAGAATTTCGTGTCGGGGCCGATGGCGCCCTTCTCGAGGGCGGCAAGCGCAGTCACCAGCTTGAAGATCGAGCCGGGAGCGTATTGGCCCTGGAGTCCCCTGTTCTGCATGGGATGCTTGGGGTCTGACGCGAGCATCCGCCATTGCTCCGGGGTCATGCGCTGGGAGAACTGGTTCGGGTCATATGAGGGCTTGCTGACCATCGCGAGGATCT
>JBGQIR010000057.1:0-9203 GCA_041498535.1 Methylomirabilis sp. (SeqCode) | reverse complement strand
CCATTCGAAGTCGATCATGGTGCCCCACTGCTGTGCCTCTTATGGGGTGAACTATTGAATGTGCTAGTCAGCATCTCCTGGTCCCCGCACTCCCCACGACTGCGGCGATTCTCTCGGGTTTTCGAGACCTTGTCAAGGTTCTCCGGATCCCGCCGCGGCCGACAAGTACTGGTCAGCAGAATCCGATGAGGGCTGCGACGGACCAGGTGCCAAGGCGAATGCCTCTGCCGGGCTATTGAGACACGTGAGGCAGGGCAATCAGCGGACCGCGCGATCGTTGCGCAGCAGAGCGGTGGGGTCAATGAAAGGGTGTCAAGGGCTCAAGGGGCCTGACGCAAACGCGGGAGGGCCGCTGCCGAGAGGAGGTAGAGACCGGCAGCGAGGAGGAGCAGGAAGCGCATTCCCGTGATGAATGAGACCGCTTCCAGGAAGCCGCCCAGGATCGCGCCGAGCAGGTTGGCCCCAAACGCGGCGTCTTTGTGAGGCGTTGTGCGGAAGCTGGTGATGAAGATGAGGCCGGCGAAGAAGACCGGAAGGCAGAACAGGCTTCCGACTGCAACCCCCTTGGCCAGCTCCGACCTCAGGAACAGGCGGTCCAGCGGGAGGGTGTAGATCAGGCAAATCGAGAGGAGCAAGAACACGTAGAAGAGACCATAGCTCGGCCTGCTCCATCGTTCGGCCACGAAGTTCGACAGAAGGATCATGATGAGCACGCCGGAAATGACGATCGAGTTGACAATCCAGGTGGTTCCAAAGAAGAGCGCGAGCCGACTGACGATCTGGACCTCAAGGAGGAGAAACGCTGCGCCCAAGAAAAAGAAGTGCCAGTTCCGCCCCACCCCACCGCGAAGAAACCCGCGTGTAAACAGCACGGCTGTCGCCGCCAGGAGCAGAGAGAACATCAGATAGATCCTCGGGATGTACCGCCCTTGGTGGTATAGGAAGGGCCAATCATCCGTTGCCGTCGTGATCGATCCGGAGGGAAACGTGATCGTGTTGGCCTTGATGAAGCTCGCCAGCTCTGGGTTCGCCTGGAGCGTCGCGCGGATCCCCTCCGGGTTCCCGGCCACGAAGATGAAAGCCCGCGCCCCGACTCCCTCCTCGTCCCTGAACAGCAGTGGGGGCCGCCCGAACACTCTCGTGAGTACCTCCTGCATCCGCTTGCCAAGCCAGTCCCGCTGCACCTCGAACTTTACGATGATCATCCCGTCAGGACGGAGCAGCCTTCGTGCTTCCTCGAATGCCTCCTGCGTATAGACATAGTTATCAAGGCGGATATTCGCGAAGTTGGACGACAACGTATGGGAGTCCAGCAGGCCGAAGATGATCAGGTCGAATCGCTCGTCGGAGCGCTTGAAATAGTTGCGGGCGTCGTTGACCACGGCTTCGACTCTGGGCGAGCTGTAAGGACGCTCAGGGTGGAGGCGGCGTCCCTGTGCGAGGATCTGCGGGTCGATCTCCACCGCGACGACATGACCCGCCCCATTGCGAAGGGCGCCAGCCACATCGTTCCCCATCCCCGAGCCGACGACGAGCACCAGGGCTGGGCGCGGCTTGAAGAAGAACGGGATATTGTACGGGTCGTACTTCTGGCGCTTTCCGGCAAACAGTTCCGGGTGAGTGGCGATGTACCCATCCGAAAGGTCCAGCGCCCGCTGATACCACGTCCCGTTCACCTCCAGTTCGTAGGCGACCGCTTCGTCTTTATGGCGGGACTCCGTCAGGCGGAGCTTTTGATAGGGCGACCAGATCGTCCACTCCGAGGGAGTGCTTGGTTCCAAGAGAAAGGCGACCGCAAGGAGCGTGGCCAGCATGCTGAACCCTACCTGTCGCGTCCCCGTCCCGACCAGGCCGAGGCAGAGCAACAACGCGATGAGGAACCAGGTCCAGGGTGGTGTGGAAAAGAAGGCCAGCGCAGTGAACGCCCAGACCCCGAGCAGACTCGCGATGATGTTGAGCGAATAGGCCCGAATCGTGTTGGGCGCGCTGTCCAGATACCGGCCCACGATCTGACCGAAGGGGATGAAGAGGAGTGTGATCAGCAGGAATATGCCGGCCACGGCCAGGCAGGAAAGCGCGAGGGAAATGACGCGCTCGGCGCCGCTCAGCCAAAGGGTTTTTCCCATCATCGTCACGTCCTCAAATTCGCCCATCACTTCCGAGATCCAGACGAAGAGCGACACCGGCTGACGCCTGGAAAACCACATTGTGCCGGCGAGGGCGAGGCACCCCCAGATCGGGGTCAGCATCTGGATGTGGCGACGGGACAGGTAGGCGCCGAACCCGAATCCGAGGAAGCAGGCAATCAGGATGAAGTTCTTCAGATAGGCGAAGATTCGCAGCTCGGAGGACACCCAGCGGATCAGGAGAAGTTCCAGGAAAAGGCTGACGAAGCTTGCCAGGACGAAACGGGTCTCGGACATGGCGTCCCGGGCGACAGAGACATCCGGGCGATTCGATTTGAGCCAATACCAGAGGAGGAGCGCCGTGGCCCCCGTCAGGAGCAGCAGTTGTGGAAGGAGGGAGGAGATCATTGCCGTCGCGCCATCGGAGCATGGTGGGGAGGGCCGAGGGTTGCCATAGGGCGGAATTATACGCACTGCGCGGGAAGAAGCCAACCGAAACTTCTCGGAAGATCGCCCCGGAGTTGCCGCCCTCCGGGATGGCGATCGGCGGCAGGAAATCGGTCCACCTCTTGACCGCTTTTCCTTTGCATCATCATCTCGGCCCGGTATAGTAGGGGCGAGATGCCAGCCGGGGCTCACCGAACGCCAAGGAGAGACGAGACCGCGTGCGAACCTTCTTCTTGTTCTGGCTCCTGACCTGGGTCACGGGTAACCCGATCCTGGCGGGCGCAATCATCCTCCTGCTCTTCGGCGGGAGCTACTTGCTCTATTCCCGACGGCTCTATCGCTTTCGTCAGGGCTGGCGCCAGGTCGGCCGCATCCGTGAGTTACGGGCGGAACTGGCGGTCAACCCGGAGAACGCCAAGGCCCGGAGCGATCTCGGGGAGCTCCTTGCTCGAAGGGGTCGGTTTGACGAGGCCCTCGTCCACCTCGAAAAGGCGATCACGCGGTGCGACGATCAGCCGGACACGAACTTCTATCTGGGGTGGACCCACCTGGCCCTGGGCGATCTAGAGCAGGGACGCCGGTACATTATGCACGCGCTGGAGTTGAACCCGCGGTTCGGGTATGGCGAGCCCCACCTCCGCCTCGGCGATTACTTCTTCGCGCGTGGCGAGCAGAAGGAGGCGATCCCGCACTACGAGGCGTTCCGGGACATCTACAGCTCCGGGATCGAGGGGCTCTACAAGCTGGGCGAATGTTACCTTGCCACGGGCGACCGTGAAAAAGGCGTCGAAGCGCTCCGCGAGGCTGTCGCCGCATATCGCGGTGCACCCTGGTACAGGAGGCAGGAGGAGCGTGCATGGGCTCGAAAGGCCAGGCGCGCTCTCAGGAAGGCCGGGAAACCCTGAATGGCCTCGGCATCGTGCGGAGCTTGGATGGGACATTCACCCTTGAGCGACTTGGCTCATCCTGTGTTCGCCTGTAGGTCATCGTCCAGACCAATGAGGCGTACCTCTTAAGGGGTGACATTGTGGAGATGCCCGCCAAGTCCCTCACTTTACAGGCCAGGATTGTCTCCTTAGTCGTCCTCATCGTCGCAGTCGTCCTCTTCCTCACGACCTATTTAGACCTGAAGCTCTCTGAAAACACCTTCGAGGAGGAGATGAAGAGGCGGGCCGTCACCTTGGCTCAAGAGCTTGCGGCGAGTATAGGCACGCAGAAGGAGATGGAGGACTCGACGATCTTGGGGCGGGAAATGGAAGAAATTAGGAGGGTCCAGGGGACTATCCAAAGTATCGAGATCTTCGCCTTCGGCCCTC
Source organism: Methylomirabilis sp. (SeqCode) (assembly GCA_041498535.1). Lineage (GTDB taxonomy): Bacteria > Methylomirabilota > Methylomirabilia > Methylomirabilales > Methylomirabilaceae > Methylomirabilis. Next base: position 5,314 of record JBGQIR010000057.1, on the reverse strand, counting down.
TAGGTCCCACCCTGATTGCTTCAACGAAAGGCGCATCCGGGCCCAGATCGGACTTTTCAGGTTGGCGAACAGTCGGGCGGGGTGAGGTGGCGGCTTCGCTGGAGAAGACCGAAGGCCGGCGCCTGTGGAACGTCACTGCCCCTATCCGATTAGCCGGGGAGGTCGTCGGGGCCATCACGGTGAAGTTTTCGTTGGAAGCCGCCGACCGGCATGCGGCCAAGGAGCGCCGCCAGTCCCTCGCCATCATGATTGCCGCCACCCTTCTGATTGTCGGTGTCCTGGGCTGGTATCTCCAGCGGAACGTGAGCCGGCCCATCCAAGTCCTGATGAGGGCCATGGCGCGGGCGCAGGGTGGCGACCTTGGGGCGGAGGCCAGACTCGAACGAGATGACGAGTTGGGCCGGCTTGCTCAGGGCTTTAACCGCATGTTGCGGAAGATCAAGGAGAGCCACGAGGAGAAAGTGAAGCTTCTCACCCGGATCGAAGATTTCAACAGGGAGCTCCAGTCCGAGGTGGAGAAGGCTACTCGAGAGCTGGCCGCCCGACATGAAGAGCTTCGCCAGGCCCATGCCATGCTCTTCGAGGTCCAGCGGCAGTTGAACAGAACGGAGCGGGTGGTGATGGCGGGGCAGCTAGCCGCGATGATGGCCCACGAGATCGGCACGCCGCTCCATTCGATCTCTGGTCACGTTCAACTCCTCCTGACGGAAGGCGACCTGAAGGAGGGGGCGGTCGATCGTCTGAAGATCATTGAGACCCAAATTAGCCGCGTGGTTGAGATCCTTCAGGCGTTTCTGACGGCCTCCGCCCCTGCGGAGCCGGTATTCAAGCCGGTCGAGGTCAACCAGCTTGTCAGAGGGCTTCTGGACCTTATGGCGCCAGTCTTCCTCAGGAGAGGAGTGGTGGTTTCATCCACGCTCAGCCCTGATCTCCCCTCGGTGATCGGCGATGCTGGCCAACTGCAGCAGGTGTTCCTTAACCTCATCGCCAATTCCCTCGATGCCATGTCCGACGGCGGAACCCTTCGCGTCGCATCACGAGGAGTGACCCATGATGAGGGACCGGTCGGCGAACAGCAGAGGTCTCGGCCGATTTCGAGCGAGAATGGATTTGCCGAGGTCAGTATTGCGGATTCCGGGAGAGGTATTGCCCGTGAGCATCTCGACCGGATCTTTGAGCCCTTCTTTACGACGAAGGAGGTCGGGAAGGGAACCGGTTTGGGGCTCTCGATCTGCCAGCGGATCGTGAGGGCTCATGGAGGCAGAATTGAGGCGGAGAGCACGTTCGGGGAGGGAACCATCTTTACTGTCGTCCTTCCGTTCTCAACAGGTTAGACCATGTCGAGCCCGATCAGTGTGCTGGTTGTAGACGACGACCAGACCGCCTGCCGGCTTCTGCGGGAGGTCATGGCCGGGGAAGGGTATCAGGTGGAGGCGGTCGAGAGCGGAAAGGAGGCCGTCGAAAAAGCCGGAACGACCCTCTTTGACGTGGCCCTTTCTGATATCAGGATGCCGGACCTGGACGGATTGGAACTCCTGAGGATCTTAAAGCGCCTGAGCCCCGAGACGATCGTTATCATGATGACGGCCTTCGGCTCTATCGAGACGGCCATTGAGGCCATCAAGGAGGGCGCCTACGATTACATCAGCAAACCCTTCAAGCTCGACGAGGTGAAGCTCACCGTGAAAAGGGCGCTGGATCACAAGCGGCTCCTTCGGGAGAACCTCCGGTACCGACAAGCGCTCAAGGAGCGGTACCAGCTAGAGAATATCGTGGGCAGGAGCGCTCCAATGCTGGACGTCTACAAGATCGTTGCCCGTGTCGCACCCACCTTGAGCACGGTGCTCATCCAGGGGGAGAGCGGGACCGGCAAGGAGTTGATTGCGAGGGCCATCCACTACAATAGCCCGAGAGGAAATCAACCTTTTATTGTGGTGGATTGCGCGGCGCTAGCCGAAACCCTCCTGGATAGTGAGCTGTTCGGCCATGTGCGAGGGGCCTTCACCGGCGCCACCTCCAACAAACAAGGGCTCCTTGAGGAGGCAGACGGCGGGACCTGTTTCCTGGACGAGCTGAAGAATCTCGTCCCCACAGTTCAGGCCAAGCTCCTCCGCTTCCTGCAGGAGCGTGAGATCAAGCGGGTGGGAGGGACGGAAGGGATCAAGCTTGATGTCAGGGTCATCGCCGCGACCAACCAAGAGTTGGAGGCGCTGGTAAAGGCAGGGAGCTTCCGCGAGGACCTCTACTACCGGTTAAGTGTGGTGTCCGTCACCCTGCCCTCCTTGCGGGAGCGAAAGGAAGACATCCCCCTCCTGGCCGAGCATTTCCTCCACCACTATGCCTTGCAGAATAAGAAAGACATCTCGCACATCTCTTCTGAAGCGATGGCCCTGCTAGGCGAGTATGATTGGCCAGGCAATGTCCGGGAGCTGGAACATGTGATCGAACGGGCAGTGGCCCTGACCAGCAGCCCCGTTCTCTCCCCTCATGACCTTTCGCCGAACCTGCGCAAGGAAGCAGGCAAAGAGGCTCAAGTCGCTAAACCATTGACCCTTACCGAGCTGGAGAAACAGCATATCGAGCGCGTGCTGAAGTCGGTGGGATGGAATAAGACACTTACGGCCGAGCTCCTCGGGATCCATCGAAGAACCCTATACCGTCTCGCAAAGCGTCACAAGATCGACTTGGGTGCGGGCACCGAGTGAGGCTAGGTGTCACACACCCCCGCAAAGTTGTCTCACCGTTAAAACCCCTTGTGTTTTCAATACTTCGCCTGATTCGCCTTGGGACGGCTGTGACAGGATAGGCTTCAGGCGGTACGGGGGCTTTCGAGGCTCCCTGAGGGCGTTTCCAGGATCACCTTTAACGAAGGCCGTTTAGGCCTCCTCCCAATGGCGACCCACCCTATTTGGGAACTTCGGCATGGAGCTTGCTGTATTTAGGCGGTCGCCTCGATCACAAAATGCTCCCCCCACCATGGAGGCAGGTATGGCGAGCGCGGGCAGAATTCTGGTGGTGGATGACAGCGACGCGAGCCGCCGGATACTGGCGGATATCCTGAACCAGCTGGGGTACTCGGTCAGCACGGCTCCCGATGGGGAGCGCGCTTGGATTCTGTTACAGCAGGCCGGGTTTCCGTACGATCTCGTCATCACTGACTTCATGATGCCGCAGGTGAATGGGATCGAGTTGCTGACGAAGATCATGGCGGAGTACTCGTGGATCAAGGTCGTGCTGATCTCCGGGCATCTCGATCAGGAGGTCGCCTCAAAGGCCCTGATGCTCGGAGCCTTTGCTGTCCTCCCCAAGCCCTGCGGCATCGAGGCGCTGAGTGGAACGGTCAAGCTAGCCATGGTGAAGTCAACTGGTGAGAGAGGAGGTGATATCAATGAAAAAGCTGATGGCGATGTCGATGGTGCTCGCCCTTGCCACCGTGATGTTCCTCAGGGTGGGATCGGCTAAGGCCGGCGACCAGCCCGTGTCTCCGGTCATGCAGGCGGCAGACGAACAGGGATCGCCCGCGGAGCCTGAACCTGCACAGGAGGTCCAGACTCCTCAAGTTCAGGAGCCGCAACTCCAGCAGGAGCCGGCCGCCGAGCAGGATCAGCCGGCCGCCGAGCAGCCGGCCCCCCAGCCGGAATCAAAGTACTAGACGGAAGGTGGTAGTGGGTCGGTTTGAGCCCTTACCCGGGAGCGGCGCTGCGACTTCGGTCAGAGACCAGGCCTGAGGGTCACTCTCGCGACGAGCGCGGGAGTGACCTGAAGCCCCTACTGGACCAGGCGGGCCGCTTTCTTTGAGAACGTGAAATCGCCGCGAGATCTTGCTTTGCAAACCTGCCATCTCCCGCTTGGCAGCCGAGTGTTAGAGGCGGCTAAGGGGACTTGTCTCCTCAGGCGTCGCTTTCAGGAGGGCTGAGGAACCACAACTATGGCGCCCCGGCTGTGGGAGTTCTTCGTCCCTCGTGCATCCCCGTGAGAGAGGTCTCGTGAATTGAGGGCCTCACCCTTTCAAGCGAGGTCACCATGGGACGCATATCGATCTTCGGATTGGGAGGCCTTCTGGTTCTATTTGCTCCTGTCCTTTAGCATCGATTCCAACCTGCGCGCGGCCCCACGCGACAACCTTGATCAAGATGTGGAGACCGATGTAGGGCTGGAAGATGAGCCCGCACCCAAGCCCAGCTTTCCCCAGAAGAAACAGGAAGTGACGTTTCCCGGTGGCGGACTGACCCTTCACGGATGTATCTGGAAACCTCAAGGGAACGGACCCTTTCCGGCCGTGATCTGGAATCACGGCAGCGAGAAGAATCCCTTGCCCTGTGGACCTAAGAGGCTAGCAAGGGCTATTCTTGACCACGGCTGCGTCGTATTTTTCCCGGTCCGGCACGGGCATGGGGGGTCGCCCCCTGGTACAGACGGCAGGAGGAGCGAGCCTGGGGTCGAAAAGCTCGGTGGGCTCTCAGAAGAGCAGGGGGAGGCTGAACACAACCAGAACCATAAGTTTTTTGCAGGGACCCGAAATAGTACTTGACATCGAGACTGGTGGTTCTGTACTCTCAGGTTGTCTTCGTAGCATGCTTTTGTTGTGGAAGTCGAGAGAACCGCGAAAGCTGCTGTATGAAGCCTTCGCGGTTTTTGTTTGTCGGGGCACGGCCCCGAGAGTTCAGATGGAAGGGGGTGAGAGTTTGGTGCGAGTCACAGGTACCGTCAAGTGGTTCAACGATGCGAAGGGCTACGGCTTTATCGCAAGAGAGGACGGCGACGACGTGTTCGTGCACTATTCCGCGATTACTGGGTCGGGATTCCGGTCGCTCAATGAGGGGCAGGCTGTGGAGTTCGACGTCGTGGATGGGCCGAAGGGCAAACAGGCCGCCAACGTTACGGCAGCAAAGTAAGTCCACGTTCTGCTCAGAACCAGTACGGCCTCCCGGGGTTTTCTCCGGGAGGCCGTATGCTTTTTGGGGGAAGCGATACGCGCCTTGCCCTAAAAGTTATCTTCGCGCTGGTGGCGAAAGCGGCCGGTGTAGCGGGCCTCGCCGATCGTGCGTTGGAAGATGAACTGGCAAATGCGCAGGCTGGGTGTCACCTCGAGCGGCATCGGGCTGAAGTTGCTGAGCTCCAGACACTGCTTGTTGGCGATGCCCGGCTGCATGAAGCTGGCCGAGACATGGACCAGCAGGCCGAGGCGGGCGAATCGGCTTCTCCCTTCCAGCCAGCCACACAAATGTGGCGCGAGGGTAATCTGCTCCATCGTAATCCCCAGGACCGTCTCTCCCGGCATAAGCATGAGGCCGCCCGTCACCCGGACCTTCTG
>JBGQIR010000056.1:0-9234 GCA_041498535.1 Methylomirabilis sp. (SeqCode) | reverse complement strand
TGGCAGAGGCTTATAAGCTCAACCCCCCTTTCAAAAGCAATCAGTGATTCGTCCAAAGAGAGATTTCCCACTTCTAATTTTTCAATAATAACCTTAATCTCGCCGAGAGCATCCTCAAACGACTTCATATATCTATTTTAGCCTTGGTATTAGAAACACACAAGGAGAGACAGATTGTACGGGCGACCCGGCGGGTCGCCCGTACACGGCGGGTCGCCCCTACGACGGCGACGAACCGTTCGTCGATCGCCTCTTCCCCGGAGCCCGCGTCCGGCATCCCGACTTTGGCATCGGGGTGATCCGGGAACGGAGCGGCAGCGGGGACGACCTGAAAGTGGTCGTGAAGTTCAACGGCGTCGGCGAAAAGAAGCTTCTCTTGAAATACGCCCAGCTCGAACAGGGATAGGGAGAAAGCCTGCCATGAAGATCACGATGAAGGAAGTCGAACATGTGGCGCGGCTGGCCCGGTTGGAGTTAACCGACGAGGAGAAAGAGCGGATGCGGGCGCAGCTCGACTCGATCTTGAGTTACATCGACAAGCTGAACGAGCTGGACACGTCCGCCGTCGAGCCGACTTCCCACATGCTGCCGATGATGAACGTCTTCCGGGACGATGAGGTTAGGCCCTCCCTCTCGCAGGAGGAGACCCTGGCCAATGCGCCCGACCGGCAGGATCTCTTCTTCCGCGTCCCGCGGATCCTGGAGTGACCGGGTGGACCTCTGCCGACTAACCGTCCACGAGCTGCACGAACTTCTCCGGAAGCGCGAGGTCAGCTCGACCGAAATCGTCCGTTCGTACCTCGATCAGATCATGCAGCGCGACGGGAAGGTCCGGGCATACATGACCCTAACCGAGGAGGCGGCCCTCGAGCAGGCCGGGGCCGTTGATCGGCAGCTCGCCGCAGGCCGCGTTCTCCCGCCGCTGGCGGGCATTCCGTTGGCGATCAAGGACGTCCTCTGTACGAAAGGTGTGCGGACTTCCTGCTCCTCGAAGATCCTGGAACCCTACGTGCCGCCGTACGATGCCACGGTCATCCGGCGCCTGAAAGCGGAAGACGCGGTTCTGCTGGGGAAGACGAACATGGACGAGTTCGCCATGGGCTCCTCTACCGAGAACTCCGCCTTCTTCAAGACGCGGAATCCCTGGGCGCTCGACTGCGTTCCAGGCGGCAGTTCTGGTGGCTCTGCCGCCGCGGTGGCGGCCGACCTCTGCGCGGCTGCGCTCGGTAGTGACACAGGAGGCTCGATCCGGCAGCCGGCGAGTTTCTGCGGCATTGCGGGCCTGAAACCGACCTATGGCCGCGTCTCCCGATATGGGCTGGTGGCCTTTGCGTCATCGCTCGACCAGATCGGGCCCCTGGCGAAAGATGTTCGCGATTGCGCCCTGCTGCTCCAGGCGATCGCGGGGCATGACTCGTGCGATTCGACCTCAGCGAACCTTCCCGTTCCAGACTATTCGGCCGCGCTCGCCGGTGACGTTCGAGGGGTGCGGCTCGGCATCCCCGACGAGTATTTTATCGAGGGAATGGACCCCGAGGTGGACGGGGCGATCTGGACGGCAATCCGGACGCTCGAAGAGATGGGAGGGAAGCAGGAAAAGGTTTCCCTTCCCCACACCCCCTATGCCGTGGCCACCTACTACCTCGTGGCAACCGCCGAGGCCAGTAGCAACCTGGCCCGCTATGACGGCGTCAAGTATGGGTTCCGCATTTCGAAGCCCGCTGATTTGCTGGAGATGTACCAAAAGACCCGAAGGGAAGGATTTGGCCCGGAGGTCAGGCGTCGGATCATGCTCGGGACCTATGCGCTGTCGGCCGGCTACTACGACGCCTATTACCTCAAAGCGCAGAAAGTGCGGACCCTGATCCGGCGAGACTTCGAGCGGGCCTTCGAGCGGTGCGAGGTGATCGCCACCCCCACCTCGCCGACTCCGCCATTCACGTTCGGGGAGAAGACTGAGGATCCGCTCCAGATGTACCTCTCGGATATCTTCACGATCTCGGTCAACCTGGCGGGCCTTCCGGCCATCTCTATCCCGTGCGGGTTCACCAAGGCCGGGTTGCCGATCGGGCTGCAACTTATTGGCAAGCCCTTCGACGAGGCAACGATCCTGAAGGTGGCGCATGCCTATGAGCAGGCGACAGACTGGCACCGTCGCAAGCCACCTCTGTGATGCCATGCGGACCGCGTTGAGGCAACTGGGATTTGTTCTTGGCTTGGCCATCAGCCTGCTGCCATGTCCGGCCTCCGCCGCCAACAAAGATCTGGTGATCGTCCACTCTGAGCGGTGGATCGATACCATTCAGGGCAGGGTGAAGAATGTGAGCGCTGATCGAGCCGAAGAGGTCGTCATCGTCGTCCGGTTCTATGGCGAGCCGGTGACTAGCAGCCCGGTTCGCCGGCGCAGGTCCACCCGCCACCAGGAGGTGGGACAGCAGACGGTCAGGATCGTGGCACTTGATCCCGGCCAGGAAGCGCCATTCGAAGTGGAGATCGCCGAGAAGCATCGCAGGGCGACATCTTTCAAGTTCGAGCCCCATGCCATCTGGCGCAAGGGACGTGGTCCCCGTCCCCCCAGGCACTAGCAAGATGTTCTATTTTTCATACGGATCGAATATGGAACGGGTACAGTTGAAGCGGCTTTGCCCGAAGGCCAAGTTTGTGGCCGCGGCAGTCCTCCCCGGCCATGAGCTGGTCTTCTCCGGGACCTCCCGGATGTGGGGCGGCGGGATCGCGAACATCCGCGACATGGCGGGAAAGAAGGTCGAGGGGGTTGTGTGGGAGATCGGCGAAGCTGAACGAAAAACGTTAGACGAGTACGAGGGCTACCCCGATCTCTACGTCAGACAGGATGTCCAGGTGCGGACCGTCTCAGGCAAGGCGGTCACGGCTTTCGCCTACGTGATGGTCAACCCGGGCCGCGAGTTGCCCCCTTCGAAGCAATATAAGCGACTGCTGGTCAGCGGCGCCGAGGAACACGATTTGTCCGAGGAATACATCGCCTTTCTTGAGTCGATCCGCCCTGCGACGTCGTAGACCTTACAGGAGCAGACGCTTGTCCACGACAACCACCTACGAGGCCGTCATCGGGCTGGAGATTCACGCCCAGCTCCTGACCCGGTCGAAGATCTTTTGCGGCTGCAGCGCCGCCTTCGGCACCATGCCGAATAGCCAGGCCTGCCCGGTTTGCCTGGGCATGCCGGGCGTCCTCCCGGTCCTGAACAAGCGGGCCGTGGAGTTCGCCATGAAAACCGCGGTCGCTCTGGGGTGCGAGATCGCTGAGTGGTGCCGTTTCGCCCGGAAAAACTATTTCTACCCCGACATGCCGAAGAACTACCAGATCTCTCAGTACGAACTTCCGCTGGCCCGACAGGGGACGATTGAATTCCCGGTGGATGGGGTCACGAAGCGCGTCCGTATCCATCGCGTTCACCTGGAAGAGGATGTCGGGAAGCTCCTGCATGCTGGCACGCTTCAGGCTGCCGACTACAGCCTCGTGGATTTCAATCGAAGCGGCGTCCCGTTGATGGAGATCGTCAGCGAGCCCGACATCCGCAGCCCCGAGGAGGCGGCAGAATACGTGCGCACGATACGGGCGATCCTGGTCTACCTGGAGGTCTGCGACGGGAATATGGAGGAAGGGAGCCTGCGCTGCGATGCCAATGTCTCCGTGAGGCAATCCGGGATGGAGGAGCTGGGGATCAAGGCCGAGGTGAAAAATATGAACTCCTTCAAGCACGTCCAGAAGGCCCTGGCCTATGAGATCCAGCGGCAAATCCGGGTCATCGAGGAGGGGGGACGGATCGTCCAGGAGACCCGGCTGTGGGACGCGGACCAGGAGCTGACGTTCCCGATGCGGAGCAAGGAGTACGCTCACGACTACCGCTACTTCCCCGAGCCAGACCTGGTTCCACTGACCATCTCGAAGGAATGGATCGACGAGGTCCGTGCGACGCTGCCCGAGCTGCCGCGGGAGCGTCGCGCCCGGTTTGTTCGGGAGTATGGCATTCCGGACTACGACGCCGCGGTACTCACCAGCTCCAAGTCCCTGGCCAGCTATTACGAGAAGCTGGTCAAGGCCTTCCCGGAGCCCAAGACCGCCAGCAACTGGGTGATGGTCGAGCTCTTGGGTCAGTTGAACAGAGAGGGCCGAGAGATCACTGAGAGCCCGATTCCGCCGGGGGAGCTCGCCGCACTTCTCACGCTGCTCCAGGGCGGGACAATCAGCGGCAAGATCGCCAAGGTGGTGTTCGAGGAGATGTACCGAACCAGGAAGTCGGCAGAGGCCATCGTCAAGGAGCAAGGATTGACACAGATATCCGACCAGGACGAGCTGCTCCGGATCGTTGAGGCGGTGCTGGAGCAGCACCCTGGGCCGGTGACTGACTATCGGAAGGGGAAGGTACAAAGCCTCACCTTCCTGGTGGGCGCGGTGATGAAAGCCAGCCGGGGCAAGGCCAACCCGAAGGCGGTCAATGAGCTCCTTCGCGCCCGCCTCGAAGGGAAAGCGCCTGGAGGGGCCGGATAACGTGACGCAGCGCTGGCGGAGGCTATTGCTCGGATCGCTTCTGGCCCTGGGCGGGCTCGCGGCCTTACTCCTTGCTGCCCCACTCCTCCTGAACACTGAGCGGTATCGAGGGATGCTGGCCGAGCGGGCCAGTCGCCTGCTGAACCGGGAGGTGACGGCAAAGAGTGTGCGGGTTCATCTTTTGCCGAGGCCGGGCGCGACAGTCCAAGGGCTGACAGTGGCCGACCGGGCTCCCTGGTCCGGATCATTCATCGAGGCGGAGCGCTTCGATGTGAGCCTGAAGCTCCTCCCGCTCCTCAGGGGGGAGCTGCAGATCAGGAAAATTCGCATTGACCGCCCGCGGATCCGGCTCGCCAGGGGATCGGATGGCTGGAACCTCGAAGACCTGGTCAGGCCGGCCGCGCGGCCGACGTCGGCTGAATCGCGTCGCCCCGAGGGAACGAAGCCAGCCAGGGGACAGCCTCCCCTGCCGGTCCTGCTGGCTGGGGCACTGACCATCCGGGATGGCACCCTTCTCTTCGAAAGTCCCACAGAGGGCCACGGTCCAGCCAGGCGAGAGATCCAAGGTCTGGACGTAGATGTCACTGCGCCCGTTCCCGCCACGCCGCTTCGTTTCCATGTCAGAGGGCGTCTGTCCGGCGAGAGGCCCGCCTCGTTTGACCTCACTGGAAGCGTTCGATGGGAGGAGGCAGATCACCTCCCCTTCGAGGCGACACTGAAGGTGCATGGATTCGAGGCGGCGCAATTGGCGTCGTACGTCGGCCTATCAGGGGCTTCCGCCTCGGCGGTCAGTGGGACCATCGATCTGGAGGGGAAGGCCAAAGGTGAGTGGCCGCGCATCGATGTGCAGTCCGATCTTGACCTGCAGCAAGTGGGCGTGGCGCTCGGAAAGGAAGGCGGCAAAGCGCCAGGGCAGAAGGCGTGGCTACGGACGAAGGGACGGTGGGATGGCAACACATTCGACATGCCTGAGGCGAGCCTACATTGGAAGGGTCAGACCATGACTGGCCGCCTTACCTTCGCGAACGTAAAGGCGCCGAGGATTCGCTTTGAGGTGAATGCTCCGGAGCTTGCCCTCGAACCCCTTGTGGCGCTAGTGGCTGGCATCGGGCCTGGAACGAGCCCCTCCATCACCCCTCGCACCCCGCACCCCGCCGAAGGCGCCACTTGGACTGATCGATTTGCCGGAGTACAAGTTCAGGGACGACTGCAAGCTGGTGCGCTCCACTTAGGCGGCCTAGTGCTGACCCCCGCCGAGGGGGAACTTCACTATGCCGGAGGGCTCCTGACCATCCGCCGACTCAAAGGCGGCTTTTATGGCGGGACGCTGTCAGGCGAGGCCGTACATGACGAGCGGGGGCAACTGCCTCACACATCGATCACCGCACACCTGGAAGGGGTCCAGACCGAGCCGTTGCTGAAAGCGCTCCATGAGGATCGGTGGACGCTGCGCGGAAACATGACCCTGGATTCGAGGCTCGAACTCTCAGGGCAGCCCGGGCCTGACATCCTGACCAGGGCCTCGGGCCAAAGCGAGCTGATGGTGACGGGAGGGCGCGTGACCGGCTACCCTCCCCTGGAGCGGCTGTCCCAAACCTTCGATCCCCTCCTGAAAGGGGCGGGGCCCTCTTCTACGCTCAACGAGTTCGATCGTCTCAGCGCTCACTGGACCCTCGATGGCGGCATGCTACGGACCAGAGACCTGACCCTGCAACGCGAGGGCGCCAAGCTCCTTGCCGCCGGCAGCATGAACCTTCGGGATCAGAGCCTGGACTTTGACGTGACAGCCAGGGTCGCCAAGGCGACACTGGAGGCTAAGGTGAGCGGGACACCGTCAAATCCGGTGGTGACGCCACAGCTCGGCCGCATTGAGCAGCGGATCAAGACAGAGGTGGGCAAGATCATGAGGGGCGAACGGGGCGAGGCGTTGGGGAAAGTGCTGCGGCAGCTTCTGCCCCGTTGACGCGACAGATGCGACTGGCCATCGTCACCCCCTTCTATTTTCCTTCTGTCCGTGGCAATTCGATCACGGTCCAGCGGATCGAGTCAGGGTTGCGAGACCAGGGGCTCATGGTCAGGGTCTGGTCCTTGGAGCACAGCCCATCGCCCGTTGAGATCCTCCGTGCCCTGGAAGAATTCAAACCCGATCTGGTCCACGGGTTCCATGCCACCGCCTCGGGTCGGCTCGTGGTGGACGCCGCCCGACGATTGGGCATCCCCTCGATCCTCACCGTCACCGGGACCGACGTCAATAACGACCTCTTCGATCCCGAGCGTAGGCCACAGGTCATCGACGTCCTGAAGCAGGCAACGCGGATCGTGGTCTTCCACGACGTGATGCGGGCGAAGATCGTCGGGGAACTGCCGGAGGTGGAGAATCGGATACGGGTAATCGGCCAGACTGTTCGGTGCCAGGAGGTCCCATTCGACTTCCGCGGCCGACTGGGGTTCACGCCCGACGACCTGATCTTCTTCATCCCCTCTGGCATCCGACGCGTGAAGAACGTCACCTTCTGTCTGAAACCGCTTGAAGCCCTCAGAGGGCGCTATCCGCAGATCAAGGCCGTCTTCGTGGGACCTGTGATCGAGCCAGAGGAAGGGGTTCGGCTGCAGGAGGCCTTGAAGGACCGCCCCTGGGCTTTCTACCTCGGACCGGTGTCTCATGAGGAGATGTGCGCCATGCTCAAGTCGGTGAACGTGGTGATCAACTCGTCCCAGTCGGAAGGCGGCATGGCCAACAGTGTCCTTGAGGCGATGAGCCGCGGGCGCGCGGTTCTGGTCTCCGACATCGAGGGGAACCGCACGGTGGTGCGAGACGGAATTGACGGGCTGCTCTTCGATTCGGAGGCGGAGTTCTCCGAGAAGGCCGAGCGACTCATCCGGGAGCCTCAGCTTCAGCAAGAGCTGGGACGGAAGGCAAGAGAGAAGATCGAGCAGGAGTTCTCCCGGGAAGGAGAGATCCAGGAGTATCTGCAGCTCTACGAGCAAGCACTCGCCGCCGAATCGCGAAGGTAATGAAAGGCCTATCGTGGATATCCACGTCCTCGAGGTGTTCTGCAGAATCGTCGAATTGGAAAGCTTCTCGAAGGCAGCCGACGCGGTGTACCTGACCCAGCCTACCGTGAGCGGCCACATCAAAAAGCTGGAGGACGAGGTTGGGGTCCGGCTCCTCGATCGCCTCGGACACCGGGCGGTCCCCACGAAGGCAGGAGACCTGCTGTATCGGTATGCGAAGCGGATCCTGGCCGTCCGCCAAGAGGCGCAACAGGCCCTCGATGAGTTCAAAGGGGGGCTGCGAGGGGAGTTGACCATCGGCGCCAGCAGCATCCCCGGCGGCTACGTGCTGCCGCCCCTGATCAGTCAGTTCAAGGCGCTGTACCCTGATATCTCCGTCGTCCTCAGGGTCTCCTATTCCAAGGAGATCCTGAATGCGGTGATCGACGGAGAGTACGAGGTTGGAGCCGTGGGGGCGAAATTCGACGACGCCAGAATCGAGTACCAGAAATTCGCCGAAGACGAGATGGTCCTCGTGGTTCACCCCGGGCATCCATGGGCCGCCAAGGGGAGTGTCAAGGCGAAGGAGCTACCCACACAGCCGTGGTTCATCAGAGAGCGTGGCTCCGGGACACGTAAGATGATGGAGCAGGCCCTGGAACACCACCATCTCTCAATGAGCGCCTTCAGGGTGATCGGAGAGATGGGCAACAACGAGGCGATCCGACAGGCGGTCAAGGCGGGAGGAGGGGTGGCCATCATCTCAAAGCTGGCCGTTGAGAGCAGCGTCAAGTGCCGGGAGCTGGCGGTCGTCCGCGTCGCGGGCCTGAAGCTGACCAGGGATTTCTACCTGATCACCCATCGGCATCGGTCGCGCTCTCCCATCTGCAAAGCCTTCCTGAAGTTCATCAGCGCCGCCCCTGTGCACGGCGGTTCCCACCATCCCTGATCCCGCCAGCCGCCCACTGGTGGCGCCTGCCCTTCACCTCCATCTTCGACGTGGTTTACGAGACAGTGATCTCGACCGCCCCTGTTCCTAGGTCGTAGCGCGCCCCCACAACTTTAGCCTTTCCCTTTGCCAGGAATTCCGCCAGGAGCTTCGAACGCTGCAGTTTGTTCACCGTGAGTTCCACATTGGCTCTGACCGCATTGTCAAGTAGATCGCCGGGCCGGCCCTTCACCTTCTCGACGGCTGGCTTGATGGCTGCGACCAGCGCGCCGATGTGGCCATGCGGTTTCGCGCCCTTTTCTACCGCTTCTATGCTCGCCGCCACCGCGCCACATTTTTGATGGCCCAGGACCATGACCAGCGGTATTCCGAGTTCGTGTACCCCAAATTCGACGCTGTTCAATGATGCGCTGTCTAAGGCGTGACCCGCTGTTCGGATCACTAGCAAATCACCGAGACCCCGGTCAAACACGATTTCTGGCGGTACTCGTGAGTCCACGCATCCAAAGACGATGGCGAACGGCTTTTGGCCTTTGGCCACTTCTTTGCGACGCTGAACCGTCTGGTCGGGATGGATCATTTCTCCGGCGGCGAACCGCCGATTCCCCTCCTTCAATAATCTTAGGGCCTTGTCAGCGCTCGACACAGTAGCCTCCGGGGGAAGCTCTCACTACTTCACCGCCGCGACTAGTGGTTACCAGCAAGCGATAGTGGGACGGGCGGGGTATGCGAAAGCCTGAAAGGATTTGGCTGAAGGGCACAC